>JANXAC010000004.1 GCA_025061835.1 Spirochaetota bacterium | reverse complement strand
ATGATATGCAACATATACAAGAAGACAAGAAGATTGTGAAATACCTTAACAGGTATCTAGAGAACAATGAAAACAGGCTTGTAGTTATTTGCTAGAGCAACACTTGATAGACACTAAAAGTATTAACTATACCCAAATAACTCTCAAATTTTGGAATTTATTAAGTAGTCAAGTTTTTACTTGACAGTAACGATAGTTTTGATTATACTATTATTTGCAAATGGGGGCGATTTGGGCTCGACGGGGGTTAGGTCGCTTCTAAAGGTCATGCCGTATTCCCGCGTTAAGGGGTTAGCACGAATAAGTGCCAACGAAGAACTCGCTCTCGCAGCCTAATACCTGCGAGCTTCAACTTACTGAACGCCTTTCTAGGTAAGTTGAAGTCGGTTAGAAAGGCTAGGATGCTTCAATACCTCTAGAAGCATCTGAAATTGAAGAGGTGTAGGATATACAAGAGGTGCCCATCCCTTGAGTATATCCGAAATTCAAAAGATGGGATAAGCATGTAGAAACCTTTAGTTGTGATAACCTTCGGACAGGGGTTCGATTCCCCTCGCCTCCACATCAGGTGCTTTTCTCAATGTATGCATAAGCATTGAAAGGATGAATGCTTTCAAAACTCTCTGCTTCTACGCTATACCACGTCACCTTTGGGTTCTTGTCTAACTCAAGTGCTACATCTCTTACAATGTCTTCAACAAACTTTGGGTTGTCGTAAGAATGTTCTGTAACGAATTTTTCATCCTCCCTTTTGAGAAGCACAAAAACTGGCGAGGATACATTCTTTTCAATTATATCAACCACTTCCTCTATCCATACAATCCCCTTCATCTTCAGAGAGACAGATACTAAAACCCTTTGATTATGAGCGTTATGTTTGCTTATCTCCTTTGAACAAGGGCATAATGACATACCAATTGCAGAGACGGTAAGAGTAAATTCATACTTGTCTTCACAAACAGCATCAAATATGATGTCATAGTAATTAAGTCCATAATTCTTGCTTACAGGAGAGTTCTTTTCAATGAAGTATGGAAATTTGAGAGAAATCTCTGCTTTCTTTGAGTTAAGCCTAGTCTTCAGTTGTCTCAATATTGGTTCAAGTCTTTCAACAGATATTTCTCTTCTGTGTTGGTTTATCACCTCAACAAACCTGCTCATGTGCGTTCCTCTGTAATCCTTTGGTAGAAAAACATACATATCAATCTCTGCTATCGTATGTTGTGTTTTGTTATTCTTGTCCAGAAGAACTATTGGATACTTAAGCCCCTTTATACCAACTTTGTCAATATCTTTACCTCTTGTGTCCAGTTCAGATTGAACATCTTTCATCACTACCTCCAGAAGGTTCAACCTCAAGTGAAGTTCTTCAGACCATTACAAAATATTAGAGTTCAGAAAACTTTCTAAAACTTGCTTCCATATTTTTCACTTCAACTTATCCATCTTTCAACTTTAGCAAAAAACTATACCAGTGAAGTCAAGAAATCTAATTAGGATAAAGTTTTCCTTTACTTCAAACCCTCCTTATATCTTCCTATCTTCTTTTTGTAGTTATAACTTTGCTTATCTTCAAGATCCCTTTTCTGTTGTTGATACAACAATTCCTGATGTTAACCTATTAATTTCTTATCAAGAATTTATCTACTCATTACCCTACTAAAGTTATGCTTTCACAAGTCCTTTACTAATTCAAATTACCAAGCTTACTTCTTGTAATAGAATACAAAACTATATTTATACCCATCCTTATCGCACTCTCTCTTACTTCTTCAGGATTGTTATGAACCTCAAAAGAGTCCCAGCCATCACCTATGTCAGTATTGTATGCGTAGAATAACCTTAACTCACCATTTATGAATATTCCAAAACCTTCAGGAGGACCACCATCATGCTCGTGTATCTTTGGAAGACCTCTAGGAAACTTGTAAAATATATTGTATATCGGATGCTCGTAAGGAACTGGAGTAAGTTGGTATTCCGGAAAAACTTTCTTTATCTCCTCTCTAAAACTCTTATCCATTCCATAGTCATCATTCACGAAAACAAAACCACCATACAGTATTAAGTAATCTCTCAAATTCTTAATCTCCCTTTCATTGAAATTTATAGGTGTATGACCACTAATGTAAAGAAAGTCGTAGTCAAATATCTCTCTAGAACTCAGTTCAACAAGACCCGGTTCAAGAACAACCTTTATCTTCGTCCTTCTCTCAACCTCTCTAAGAAGGTTCTTAACACCATCAATGTTGTTATACCAATCCCCTCCGCGATACTTGACTATACCTATCCTGAATTGATAACTATAAGAATTCCCAAGATATGAAAAAAGTATCACTACCAATAGCAAAAATCTCAAAAACATTCTACTCTCCTATAACCTGAATGACAACTTTTCTATTTCTAGGTCTTGTATCAAACTCTACAAGAACAACCTGTTGCCAAGTCCCTCTCACCAATTTCCCATCAACAACCGGCAAAAGATAGAAAGGCTTGAATATACTACTTAAAATATGAGAACTACCATTATCATCACCCCATGTCTCGTGATGATAGTAATAGGTCTCCCTCGGTGCTATCTTATCAAAAAGAAGGTTTAAATCTTTCCTAAGTCCCGGTTCGTACTCCATACTCGTTATACCTATCGTTGAACCAGGTGAAAACACGTTAATTATACCACTCTTGATATTACTTCTCCTAACAATATCCTCTATCTCCTTAGTCAAGTCAATAATATCACCCCTACCTTTCGTGTTTATTGACAACTCATCAAGAATAATCTTCATAAAACTACTCCAAGGATACTAATTATATTCTAGAACCTAACAAAGCAGTTTTCAAACTCCCAAGATGTAGTTCAATAAAGTCTAAAATTTTTTGTGAGATGATTCATAAAATAATTTAAGGTTATGGAAATGGATATTTTTCTGGCTCCTCTGTTTTCTTTCTTTCTTTTCAAAACAACACCAAAAGGAGGTGATATGATGTGAGGAGAGATGATATGCAACATATACAAGAGGACAAGAAGTTTGTGAAATACCTTAACAGGTATCTAGAGAACATATGAAAACAGACTTGTAGTCATTTGCTAGAGCAACACTTGATAGACACTAAAAGCATTAACTATACCCAAATAACTCTCAAATTTTGGAATTTATTATACAAATCTTGATAAACCTTGCATACCTGAAAGTAAATCAAGAAGATTTTTATAATTCATTACTTTGAAAACAACCTAAGTCTCAGCCAACATCAACTCTTGCTTCTTCAAACAATGTCACTTTATATGTTTATTTCAAACTCCCCAAAACTAAGATAGTTATCATCAATACTATACTTGATACCATTTATCTCACGTCCAAGAAACAAGACTCTAGGAATATTCTCAACGATACTCCTACTGATCTTAAGATACTCAAACTTAACCTTTGAGTCCCCCTTGTCTATATTGTGAGATATACTAAACTTTGATATAATATCTCCCTCAAGTGTAGCGTCAATAATAAAAATATTACTACTCAACCTAAAGAAAGCAACACAGCGATCAACAAAAATATGCTCAAGGTTCAGATTTAGAAGTTTTGTTACCTGATTTTGTATATTAACTCCAATAAGTTCTATATTCGTCATATATATAGTTCCTCTAGTAAGAAGATTGTCATCTAGAACTATCTCAAAATCCCTAAGAATACCCCTACCATACACTCTTCCACCGAAAGATGACAAACCAAAGTTTGAATACAATTTAGTTATATCTACCTGTATTGGAATGAACTTCAATGTCAATACTAGGTTAGTAAAAAATGATAATTCACCACTACCTGATATGTTAATATCAGCAAATTTGACTCTCTTTATTTCAAATATTGAATTCAGTCTCTCACCAATACTTACTCTCCCTTCAATTTGAATACCATTAAGTCTAAAAGCATTATTTCCTAGATTAACTTCATCAACCGTTACAATAACTGGAGCATCTTTGACGAGTATTGGAAAAGCATCAAAACTTACCCTTTTCTCACCATCACTACTAGCAGTGAAAAAATCCTCACTATCTAACCTTTTAGATTTAACTCTCAAATCCCTTAACTCTAACTTCCCTAGCCTTGACTGAATGATTGACCCTACAATATCAATATCTGACCTAGTAGTCTTTGATGACACCTTAAACTCTATTGTGTCATTTTCTACATCAAGGTTAATATCAAAATTCTTGAAAAGTGGAATATCTAGTTTAGTCCGAACTTTAGAAATGGATTTTACATAAATATATGTTTCGTCTGAACTGACAATAAGCCTGATCTTACCAGATAGCATAATATCATCAAACACACCTGCTACCAGATTAGAAATCTCCCTAGGCAGTTTCTTTAAGCCAAGAGACGAAACTTGAGCCTCAATCGTTGTCTCTCTATCCCCTACCCTAAACTCCCCTTTGATAGAACCAAGAATTTCAAAACTTCCTTCAATTCCTTTACTCAAGTTCAGTGTAAAACTTGGATCAAATATTTTTGTATCAATACCCCCGAATCTTAAGACTGCTTCATCAACACTCCCAAGGAAAATAAGTTTGTCAGTCCTACCTTTCACAACAACATTACTAAACTCCACAATGTTAGAATACTTAACAGAAGAAATCTTAAATTCCACAAGTTCATTAGTTAAAAATCCCCTCACTTCCTTAACAGCAACATCTCCAATAACTTCCTTTCCTTCAAGACTGTCAATAAAGAAGTTCCTACCATCAAACCAAAACCTACTTCTCGTAGTAGTTAGATAACCCTCTACTCTAAAGTCTGAAGTGTTTATAATGACTTTATCAAAATCAAACCTATTCCTATTATAATTAACCTTTGCTCTTTCAAACGACAGAGTCTTGAGTGATACAGTAGTAGCATTTGTATTCGTTGCTGAAATTGCTTCTTTAAACTCCTTGGAGTTTATGTAGTCAATCAAATTTTCCAAAAAAACTTGAGAATCAACAACTCTTATTCTACTGACTTCAAAAGAACTCAACACTTTAAGCAAGTCAAACTGAATGAATAGACTTTTTGTTGATGCTAACAACTTCTTGTTTTTCTTTGTATTCGCACGCACCTGAACATCGTTTATCTCTATCCCATTTATCAGTGATAGTAAATTCTTACCCTTGAAAACATACTCAACTTTTAGTTTGTACGTTTCTTCTAGATATGGTATGAGTTGAGAGATTATCAGGTTCGGGTCAAGGAATAGTGTAAGGTATGTTATTAAAACTAAAACTACGATAAAAACTGAAATCAATATATATACAAGTATCTTAAACTTCATACCCTATGAGTGTAATCGTTTTTTGACTCGCTTAACAAGTTTTTATCTATCTACACTTGAAGAAACAAGGCTTGAAAAATCATCTGAAATTTTTAAATTTATAATAAACACTAATTCAGGAGGATATTTTATGGATGTACTTTTAGCAGTAGGTATGCTAGCTCCGGATTTTGTTGGTATAACCGATGAAGGTAAGCAAATAAGATTATCTGACTTTAGAGGCAAGTATGTAGTGCTTTACTTCTATCCAAAAGACGATACACCAGGTTGTACGAAGCAGGCTTGTAACATAAGAGATAATATGTCAAAACTTGCTTCTAATGATATAGTTGTTTTAGGTGTTAGCACTGATACTGTTGAGTCTCACAAGAAGTTCAAGTCAAAGTATAATCTGAATTTTACCCTTATTTCGGATAAGGACAGAAAAATAACAAGTTTATACGGAGTCTCAGGCTTTGCAGGTCTTTCCAAAAGAGTAACATTTCTAATAGACAAGGATGGTAAAATAATACACATATTTGATAATGTAGATGTCAATAGGCACGCAGAGGATATACTAGAGAAACTTGCTAGTCTCTCCCAAAAACCTAGCAGTAACTAATACCAATGTAATTTTTGAGTTGTTGTCTGAGTAGCAAGACTAGATTAGACCTTTAAAAACTGAAATTTTTTGGTTTATTTACTAGAAAAATTTTAATCTACACAAAAGAAATTCAAATAGTACCTTTACTCATTTTTATTGATAAACATTACTAGTTCATAAATAATTCAGTATTGGAGTAAGATTATGACTACTCTTGTAGTTGGACTACAATGGGGTGATGAGGGAAAGGCAAAGGTAATTGACCTACTGGCGAGCAAATACGACTATGTTGTTAGGTATCAGGGAGGTGCAAACGCAGGACATACGGTTGTAGTAGATGATAAGAAATTCATATTTCATCTACTACCTTCTGGACTAATGAACCCTAACGCTAAAGTGATAATAGGTAATGGAGTTGTAATAGATGTTGAACAGCTTTGCGATGAGATACATAGTCTTGAGAGCATGGGATTTCCAGTAGTTGATAGACTAATAATCAGTGATAAAGCACACATAGTTATGGAATATCATAAGTTGATAGATGCATTAAGAGAAAGCGCATCTCCTAAAAAAATAGGCACAACATCAAGAGGTATAGGACCTTGCTATGAAGACAAGATAGCAAGAAGAGGAATAAGAGTGAGTGATATTATCAACTTATCTCTTGAACAGCTTTCGGAAAAGATAAAGATGTTCTCATCTGAAAAGATATTTCTAATAAAAAACTTTTACAACTACGATTACAACTTTGATACTTACAAATTAGCAGAGAATTACAAAAAGAAGTTTCAGGAACTGAACCTGAAAGTTCAAAATGTTGAGATACTTCTTAACGAAGAGATAAAAAACGGCAAGAATATACTCTTTGAAGGAGCACAGGGTGTATTGCTAGACATTGACTTCGGAACCTATCCTTATGTCACATCCTCAAATGCTTCAAGTAATGGTGTTGCTACCGGAACTGGCGTATTCCCAAGAGGCATTGATAATGTAATAGGTATTGTGAAGGCTTACACAACCAGAGTTGGTGAAGGACCATTTCCAACTGAACAAAAAGACCAGATTGGAGACCAGATAAGACAAAAAGGTGGAGAGTTTGGTGCAACAACAGGAAGACCTAGAAGATGCGGATGGCTTGATTTACCAATGCTAAGATACTCATCCATCCTAAGTGGAACTACAGAGATATTCCTAACAAAAATAGATGTTCTATCAGGATTTGATGAAATTAAAGTCTGCACTGAATATAAGATCAACGGTAAATTATTCAAGATACCACCTTTTATGGATCCCACAACACTTTATAGTGTTGAACCTATTTACAAATCCTTCAAGGGATGGAGCCAAAGTATTGATAAGATTGATAACATTAAAAAACTGCCAAAAGAAGCAAGAGAATACATTGACTTCATACAGGAATCCTTAAACATACCCATAAATTATATATCAGTGGGACCCGGAAGAAATCAAACCATAATTCTCAACAACTAGTTTAATATACTCTACTTTCAAAACCTAAAGTTATAAGGGGATCTGGTCATATTATGTAATATAAAATTCTTTTTAACACTATCCTTTTAAAATCTAAATCCCCATGACACTGAGCCATTGATTCCAGTATGAATCAAGTCCGGCAACATTGATAAGTTAAAATAACTATTGTATTCCTCATACACAACATTGCTTTTGAAAACCGTAATATCTTTTCTAACAGGGATACTATACCTATAACCCATATTGAGTGATATTGAATTTTGCTTTGAGAACATGATTTCAATACATATTCCTACTGAGGCAGTAAGCGATAAAAAACTAACATTGACATCAACATAATCATAAGAGTATGTATAGTTTGTCAAACCTATTCTTACATCATCTAAAGTTGAACCGAAGGATATAAGTCCTACACCAATCCTTGGCTTAAACTTCACTCTACTAAAAAGGTAGAACGAGTAGTTTCCATAAGTTTCTACTAGCACTCCATTAGGTTCTGTTATCTGAATACCTAAACTTATCTGTGGCTCAAAGAGAGCATCTAGCTGATCATAAGTTATTGACACACCTAATAATGGAGTAAAATTATTCCTCAATATAACCCACTCATTCTGTATATACGATATTAAATTTGTCTGTGAAGGCTGGTGATACTCAAAAGTCTGAATACTAATGAAAGTCTGAATACTAATGAAAGGCTCAACTATGAAGCCACTCCTTAACCCATCAACAAGTTGATAACCAACCTTCAAATCCCCGATCACTGGTATAACTTCACTGAAATCCTCATGTACCTTGACAACCCTAGCAAGTCCTACCTCTTCCCTGAACACCTTCTTTCTACCACCCAGGTTTGTTTCAGTGATAAGAAAAACTTCTAATTCCATACCAGTATTTATATCATAACTTCTGCCAAGTTCCATATAATTCTTTCCACCTGATACTTCAAAGATAGTAGAGTATAGTTTGAATTTGTCAATACTTCTCAAAGATAATCTCAAATCGTTCATCAGCTCCTTGAGAGTAGACTCAACGGTTTCTTGAAATGTTAGATTACGATTCTTACCTGTTAGCAATCTAAAAATATTACCATCTTGACCTGAAAATGTTTTTGTGAGTTCAGTAGTATGAAGAACATTACCAGTGTTTGGATCAAGAAAATTAATTGAGATGCTTATTGTAACAACATAGTATTCTCTAGGTATTAGAAACCATCTCAAAGGATTTATAATATCAAGGAAACTATCCATATCTATCCTTTTTTGTGCTTCAAAAATTTTCAAATTAGGTGCTACGATTGTGAAAGAATTCACAAGTTCATCAAGCACTTTTGGTGTTATTGTAACCGTTCCCCATTTAGGGTCAATATACTCTTCGCTCTTCGTTATCTTCTCAACTAAAGACCTCCTTACCCTATCAACAAACTTCTTGAAATTCACATCAGAAAGACCGAAATTATATCTTCTAGCACTGAAACGCTTCATCTCTTGAAAAACTAAAAATAACATCTCATCAAGACTTGTTGCTACTACTCTACTGTAATCCTCCTCATAATATGATGCCAAGATTGCTATCTCATGTATCTGTGATACCTTAACAAGAGTTTTTTGAGATAAAGCATCAAAAGTGAAGATAAAAGCAAACACTAAAAACATCAAAATAAACATACAGATGTTGCTCATCCTCATAGTAGGACTATTAACCTATATTATTATTATTTTTCATATCAATCCACTTCAAGAAAACTAATCAAGGACAAGATGAAATGAAAAAGAAAACCTATTTAAAATTTCAATGTGTTTTCAAAGATTTACATAACTGAAGCAAGAACAACAGACCACGACAAAATAGTTGAACTCTCAAGAGACCTCTTTGAGTATTCATCCTTTAGAGTTGATGATAAAGTAGTAAAATTAGTAGGCAGAGACAATATTCACAAGGTCATATATGGAATACTTGAAAGTTCAACAGGTATATTCCTAGCAGTAAGTGGTGGTAGAATACTAGGCTTCCTATCGTGGGCTTTCGATAGAAACTTAACAAGATTAACCTCAAAAGGATACTACAGAATAAAACTCCTTGGAGTAGATAAAGAATTCCAAAGAAAAGGTATAGGATCTATACTACTCAAATACTTCATTGATTTTGTTAAGAAACAGAAAGGAGACATAATAGAAGTTAGCACCGATGCTAATAACACAGCAGCCTCAAACCTATACCTAAAGTTTGGATTTCTATACACATCATCATTCGGAATTTTTAGATACTTTTCTGGTATTAACAACTCAAAAAGTTTAACCTCTAACATAAATGTCGTAAAAGTATCTTCACAAAGAGAAATGGATGATTTTGTAAAAGTTAGGAGTAGAAATAACGATGTATATGTATATCCTATACAATGCATATTTGACAGAAGGTTTGAGGATAAAGTAAAACAAGATATCATATACAACTATCACAAATTAATAGAAGCTTCTCCAAGTATTTTTAGGATGTATGTAGCATATCATAGTGGAATACCCGTTGGATACGGTGTCGTTAAGGAAGATTTTTCATTATCATCTCTTCTATCTAGAATATCAGAAAGAAATATAACCGTCTATAGAATCTTCGACCTCTTTGTTGTTGAAGAACAAAGAAGACAAGGAATTGGTTCAGAGATTCTAGACTTTATGTTGAGTGATATACCTAAAGACTATAATTTTGTTGAAACAATAGTTCCCATTCACAACTATGGTATGATAAATACTCTCAAAAAAGTAGATTTCTCATTTTCACACAGTATGATAAACTTCAGCAAGTAGTGAATATTTACTTAGTTATATTAGTTCTAGTTCTGTTTCTATCACATCAAGTCCTTTCTCCTTTAGAAGTTTTTTAACCTTTATACCTAGATCCTTATCGGAGATTCTTCTAACTGCACCTTCAATAAATCCTTGAACTATTGCCTTTTTAGCTTCATACTCTGAAAGTCCTCTTGACATCATGTAAAACAACTTCTCTTCATCCAACTGAGTAAGTGAAGCAGCATGTCCTGTCTTTACATCAAACGAGTCTACCTCAAGTGCCGGAATACTGTCAGACTTACACTCAGGCGAAAGGTGTAAGGAATGCCCTCCTAAATGAGAGTTTATCCCTTTCAGATTTTCCTCAACTTTTAGCGTTCCGTAAAAATAAACTTTTGACCTACCATCAAGAACACCTTTCACAATAACATCAGCACCTTGGTTTGACCCCTTGTGTCTGGCAGTTGCTAGAATATCATACTTCTGATCTCCATTAGTAAAGTATATACCCGTATACTTTGATTCTACATTATCTCCTACCATCAATATTTTGTCATCTGTTCTAGTATATCTAGAACCTACAAGAATATCATTGAATTCCACATTGTTACTACCTAGAGTTTCAACCCTTCTACTTGAGAAGTATTCTGAATTAGGATTTACATTTTGAATGATGTTATACCACAAGTTTGAGTTCCTACCAAGTATAGTCTCAGATAATTCAAACGCAAACATACTTTCATCAGTATCAGATAGTATACTTTCATACACCTTAACATTACTATCTTCACCTATGTATAACATAGTATAAACCGAACCTAAAACATCACTCTTTATGTTTTTGTTTATATTAACCACAACCTCATCCAAATCATTTGGAATGTAAATCATAACTCCATACTTAATAAACGATATAGCATAAGAAAAGAATATGTTATCAAGTGTCTTGAAAGTGCTCAAGAAGTATTCAGATGTGAATTTATCCTCTCCTACAAGGCTTAGGTATAAATCTTTAGCAAAGAAACCTTTCTTTACAAGATCCTCTCCAACCCTAACTCTAATACTTGGTTCTTCTGATATGTTAAAGTGTATATCAACTATAGGGTCAAACACAACCTCAAGACTTATCTTGGTGTACATAAGTTTGGAATCGCTTGGTAGTCTATTAGAGAATTCAATATTGTACTTTGGATTTGACTTGTCAATTATTGGGAGCTTAAAACTCCCCCAACTACTTATATCATTTCTAGCATCATCAACCAACTTTGAAAGTCTCTCGTTTAAAGTTCCAAAATTAGTGAAATTCATACAATCCTCCTTATATATTTTGGACTACAAACTCAACTTCAAAAGATAAAGCAAGGCTATAGTTTAGTATTTAACCTTCCTTGCACCTACATCAATTGAGTCCTCAAGTTCCAGTTCAATTAACCTATTAAGTTCAACTGCGTATTCTAGGGGTAGTGCTTTCGTGAAAGGTTCAATGAAACCATTTACAATCGTAACTAGTGCTTCGTGTTCGTTAAGCCCTCTACTCATAAGGTAGAATAGTTGTTCTTCGCTTATCCTACCAGCAGTTGCTTCATGACCTAATGATACTTTATCTTCACTTATGTCAATATGCGGTATAGTGTCTGATTTTGACAACTCATCTATCAAAAGTGCGTTACAGGAAGTATGGTTCTTTGAACCGACTGCTCCTTTCATTACCTTAACAAGACCCCTGTATATCGTCTTACCCCCACCGATGCTTATAGACTTGTTCGTTATTTTTGAACTTGTATATGGTGCCGCATGAACTACTTTCGCTCCTGCATCTTGAACTTGTCCTGCTCCTGCGAGTGCTATAGATAGTATCTCTGCTTGAGCACCTTTCCCAAGCATAAAAACTGCGGGATACTTCATAGTCAATTTACTTCCAAGATTACCATCAACCCACTCAACTCTAGCATCTTCATAAGCAAACGCTCTTTTGGTAACAAGGTTGTATATATTCTTTGACCAGTTTTGAACTGTAGTATATCTAACATAAGCACCTTTGTGTGCGATAATTTCAACAACCGCTGCGTGTAGTGAGTTTGTTGAATACATTGGAGCAGTACAGCCTTCTATATAATGAACGCTAGCACCTTCCTCAGCTATTATCAGTGTTCTCTCAAACTGCCCCATATTCTGAGTGTTTATTCTGAAATAAGCCTGGAGTGGTATATCTACATGAACACCCTTTGGAACATATACAAAACTACCACCACTCCAAACAGCACTGTTCAGTGAAGCAAACTTATTATCATTTGGTGGCACAACCGTTCCAAAATACCTCTTAACAATGTCTGGATATTCTCTAACTGCAGTGTCCATATCTGTAAATATTACTCCTTTACTTTCCCATTGAGATTTTACACTATGATAAACCACTTCAGACTCATACTGTGCCGTAACACCTGCTAGATATTTTCTCTCTGCTTCTGGTATTCCCAATCTATCAAATGTTTTCTTTATGTATTCAGGAACTTCATCCCAACTATTACCCTTGGTATCAGTTGGACGAACATAATAGTAAATCTCATCAAAGTTAATCTGATCCAAAAGCCATCTCTCACCCCATGTTGGCATGGCCTTCTTCTCAAATATTCTGTATGCTTTGACCCTAAACTCCGTCATCCAGTCAGGCTCTCCCTTCATCTTTGAAATCTGTTTTACGACCTCTTCACTTATACCTTTTTGGGATTTATACACATAAAGTTCAGGGTCTTTAAAGTCATACTTTGAAAGGTTTATATCCATTTGTTTGATCTCTTCTCTTGCCATAAATCACCTCCAAAAATTAAGGTTATGCATTTGTGGTTGCTTGCTTAACAACCCAGTCATAACCTTTTTCTTCTATCATCTCAGATAACGAGTAATCACCAGTCTTAACAATCCTACCATCAAACATCACATGAACGAAGTCTGGTTTTATGTATTTCAACACTCTGGAGTAGTGAGTGATAACAACGAATGAATTGTTAGAACTTCTATAATTCATCACTGCATTAGCAACTAATTTGAGCGCATCAATATCAAGACCCGAGTCTGTCTCATCCATGATAACCAACTCAGGCTCAAGAAGAAGCATCTGAACCATCTCTGCTCTCTTTTTCTCACCTCCAGAAAAACCTTCATTCAGATATCTCGTTAAGAAGTAATCATCCATACCCAGAAGGTCAATTTTTGACTTAACAAGGTTTCTAAACTCCATAGGCTTCGGTGGAACAAACTTATCACCAAGTCTGCTTGAGAATACCGCATTATAAGCAATCCTCAAGAAATTTATGAAACTTACACCGGGAATCTCTTCAGGATGCTGGAACGCTAGGAATATCCCTCTCTTTGCTCTCTCATCTGGCGGTAGTTCCAAAATACTTTCGCCTTTGAATAAAATATCTCCTCCTTCCACTTCATGAGTAGGACTACCCATAATAACACTTGAAAGTGTTGTCTTACCAGAACCGTTAGGTCCCATAATAGCGTGTATCTCACCTCTATTCACCTCAAGGTTAAGCCCCTTGAGAATCTCCCTCTCCTCTATCCTTGCCCTCAAGTTAACAACCTTAAAAAACTCACTCATAAATACCTCCTCAACTTGTAGAGTTTCTATAAATCTATACAAAAGCAATTAGATTGTCAAGAGAATATTTTCAATTTCTAATAAAGTTAAACAATACTAAATTTATTAAACAACATAAACAATTAGAAAAGCATAACATAATGGTATTTGGAGAAGAAAATTGATTATACTACATACATAAATTTGGATACAAAGTCTTACTACTTAATTTTACAAGATCAATTAAGTGATGATTCAAAACGACTTTCTTCGGAGGGTGGATGATAAAAGTTAATGTTATAGACAACTATAAAAGTAGGTTTATAAGCATCAAGACACTGAAGAAGATCACTACTTTTACCCTTGAGAAGATGAACAGAGATAATGTTGAGTTAAGTGTTGTTTTGTGTGATGATGAAACGATAAGAGAGTATAATAGAAACTACCGCAACAAAGATTATGCTACTGATGTTCTATCCTTTCCTGATGGCGATATTGTTGGAAGATATATTTATCTTGGAGATATAATAATATCAATAGATAGGGTTTTTGCCCAGAGTAAAGAATTCGGAGTAGAACCTATTGAAGAGTTTGTAAGGTTATTGGTTCATGGAATTCTACATCTACTTGGTTACGACCACGAGACATCGGAAGACGATGAAAAGGTTATGATGTCCATACAAGACAATCTTATCACAGATGTTATGAACTTACTTAAAAGAAAGGATAGTTAGAGAAACTGATTGGATATGTAGTTAAGCAAATACTACAACTTTACACTTAGTTTATTAGACAAAGTTCCAGACTTTTCACTCACCATTCTACTGGTTCCAAATAGTATAAGCATCAAAACTCAATATGTGAATGCCATAAGCAATAATTCTGGATACGAAGGTGGTGCTATATACGCTGATAGGAGTAGAAACAATACATTGAATGGAACCATTTCATTCAAGTTCTGCTAACACTATCTCATCCCGTATTTACAATAATAGAGCCAATAGTGGTGGCGGAGGTGGAATATACATACTCAGTGAATATGGTAATTTACCTATATTTATCTCAAATTCAGTTTTAACGAACAATACCTCTGGTGGTATAAACTCTGTTATTCACATTTCCAACTATACTAGTCTATCTGTCTTATCAAGAGAGTTTCCTGGTATTTCAGTTGATAATCCTCTCACAGAGCCTTGTTAATTCAAAATATAAGCATTATCT
Organism: Spirochaetota bacterium; assembly: GCA_025061835.1. Lineage (NCBI taxonomy): Bacteria > Pseudomonadati > Spirochaetota > Spirochaetota bacterium. The sequence goes on along the minus strand of JANXAC010000004.1, from coordinate 98,155 downwards.
TCAACATACTTTCTTTTTAAGTATTCACCTAGGTTTCTTATCGCTAGACCTTCTTTGATTAGATAATCACACTTTTCTATAAAATCTCTGGTTGAAATTGGCTTTTCCCCTTCATAAATAGTTAGTTTTTCAGATTCTTCATTATCGTTATCTCCTATAATGATATCCGAGAAAACTTTAAATGGTTTGTATCCTTCAATTTCGTATATTGTAATGAACGCTACCTTTTTATCTTCATAACTTGTTACATCAAGAGACCAATACCCTATCTTTCTCCTGTATTCAAATACTCTCATAAACAGAAAAATCTTATTCTGTATTTTGTCTTTGTATTCTACTAGGTTTTTCATCTCCTCGTCCATAAACTCATCCATAAACATCTCCTTATTGTAAGGATAACAACTTTTGTTGATTTGTGATTGTAATTACAGCGCTATCTAGTTTAGAAACTTTCGCTAGTTGTATGTTTGAAAAAACATTCAAATGACAATCCTTTAGGTGCTCATCTTTGGAGCAGATAAACTCTCGGTAAAATTCTTGTTTAAAATATAGCTTCACTTCAAGCATAGATAAACCTCCAAAAAACTCTATTACCCTGTTCTACTAATTCTTCTACCACAAACAAAAAGCAATATCCCAAAATCATAAAAACCATACAAGAAGACTATCCTACAACCCCATCAAAAATCTCAACAAATTTTCTAAAAGGTATTTTTAAGGTCAGTTCCAGTCACTCTTCAGTTAATTACTAAGAATGATTGTGTTTTGGGATACATTATCCACTTCTACAAAAAGATATTTTCCCAATTCCATCAAAAAACTCATTCTGGAGAACTCTATAAACACCTTCTTCTGTGATTATTCTTGACCTAACATCTTCAGGTGCTATATTATGCTGTTTGAGACCACTACTTATAGTTTTGAACTTCTGTTAATTCTTGCTTATCACAATTAGCCAATCACCTTCTAATTCATCTATCAAGTTCCCAACCAGAAAAATGAAGCAAAAAATTCTTTTAATAGAAATATAGTAAAACCAAACCTATAAGTCAAACCTACTCCAATAAAAGAGAATTACTCTTAAATGTTATAGTTTCTACACCACACAAGTAATTTCGGATGACTTTTTGAAGACACTTAATCTCACAGCATAATTACAAAATCGGATATATAGTATGACTTTCTGTAGCTTATAGTTATAAAACCTTGTCTATATTTCGTTGATGAGTAGATCACAACTTCAACTATAACCTGACCTCCGTAGATTACTACATTTTCAACACCCATTCTAACCTCATCCGAATCAAAAATTTTTCTCTTCTGGGACAAGTAATCTTTTATCCTATTCTCCAAAGACTTTGAGATTATTAACTTTCTATTCCTCGCTTGTGAAATATCTTGAGTATTTAGAATATACAAAACTTCAGAAACAACCTGCTTCACAACACTAGGCGCATCGCTCTCTAGTGAGTTGTCATAATAGAATAATTCAGGAAAGTATCCATCAAAGTTCACGGAAGCGTTCTTGATAGATTGCTCAAAAGTTATACTCACAGAAGAATTCCTAGGCACTTCAATAGAAATATTGGTTTCAGAATCTTCAAACACAACTTTTAGATACGTATTCACTTTCGTAGGTGCTGTTGAATAAACAGTTATACTTCTCTGATTTTTTACTATCTCTAAATTCGGTAGTGTAGCCAATCCATCAAAAAGAGGTAAGAATGTATCAAGACTAACACCAGTTATACTCCTAAAAGACCTCCTGATAACATCCAAACTTATCTCTTCGCTTATCTTCGTTAAATACTTGAAAAACGACACAACTTGAAACTCACCAACTATCCCAGATATGTATCTATATATCAAGGGATACTTTCTGTATCTCACTAGAATTTCCTTATCCTTGACGAGTGATAGGTATTTCATCTGTGATAGATAATTTCTAAATACTACATCTCTTATATAAGTTGAGTTTAGGACTTCCGAAAGACATTCAATGGAAATATACTGTATAAGTCCTTCCACTAGGTCAATCGCATCGGGCATTATCCTTTGTTTTATTGACATATGTAGTATCTCGTGAGATAGAAGCACAAAGTCTTCAATACGCTCAATGTTTGAGAAATAATCTCTCCTTTGGTCAAGAAGTTTGCTTATTATTATCGTATCACCAATGTTTTCAGAGAATGTTGCGTAAGGATAATATATTACTTTGATATCTCTTGGTGTCTCAAGTTCAAATTTTGTCTCTATAGTTTTCAATATTCTGTCAATAAAAGACACTATCTCTAATCCTACACTTTCGTTCCCTTTAGGAAGAACTATTGTAACCTTACTGCCATTAAGGGACACTTCAAAAACATCAAGGTATCCAAGCACTACCAACGAATTTTTGGTTCTTGTAATATAACTACCATTTTGTCTCTTTACAACCTTCCCGTCAACTACTATATCAATTTCATCACTGTCATCCGCTTCTATAACAAGTTGGGACGAATTAGCTATACCTTCAAGATCAACTATGTAGGGCAAGTTCCTCATAACTTCCGAAAGAACTACTATACCTCTACTCCTATACTCTCTTGTGAAAGGATACTCATATACGAATTCAATCTCAAACCTTTCACTTTTAGGTAGTTCAATATAATATGTTATTAAACTACCTTCTACTTTCCTTCTGAATGTTGCTCTTGATTTGTTAATTCTTATGTTTTGTATTTCTCTCTCAGATAGAACTTCAATTACACGGTCTTCTGAAGTAAATGACACCGTGTAAGAGATCTGATTCTTTGTGATTGATAAGATTACTTTTGACTCAATAATATCAGAAAACGCTAGTGGTAGGAAGAAAATTGATAAGACAAGAGACAAAAGTATCTTTGGCATAGTGTTGTTAAAACCTTCTCCTGAACCAACTGAAGATTTTTCCAAATAATCCCTTTTTACGAGAGTTTTGTTTCTTGATAATTTCATCAACTTCTTCCTGAAACAAGTTTTTCCTTGCGTAGTTCTCATCAAATTCTATATCTTCAAAAAGATGTTTTTTCTCGGAACTTACTATCCTAGCAGGTATTTTCTTCCAACCTAACTCTTTAGCAGAAAGTAGTCTTCTGTAACCTGCTATCAAAACATTATCATCAGAAACTATTATGGGGTTTATAAGACCTAATTCCTTCATACTTTTCTTAAGAGGTGTTATATCTCCTATATACTTCCTTTGCCTGTCCCTAACCTTTATTTTGTCTATCTCTATCTCCCGTATCTCAAAATCCATATAATGCTTTTAACCTAATTATCAATAAAATAGTAATTTTTTTTCAAACTACCAAAAAACTGTTGAAAGTCCTAAAAATTAACATCCTTTCCTGATCCTAACAAACCAGTCTTAAAAAACGCTTCAGATGACCTTTCCTTTCTTCTTATAGACTACCGACAGTATATTAGCAACTATTGAATAATATTCTGGCGGTATCTCCTCACCTATATCAACAGAATAGTAGAGTGCTCTAGCAAGTGGTCTATTTTCAACAATCTCAACCCCATTTTCCTCTGCTATCTTTCTTATCTGTAATGCTAGAGCATCAATACCTTTGGCTACTACTGTAGGTGCGTTCATATAAGAAGCGTCGTATTTGAGTGCTACCGAGTAGTGAGTCGGGTTTGTTATTACAACATCTGATGTAGGAACTTCTCTCAACGACCTTCTTTGTAGAATCTGCTGCTCAAGCTCCCTTATTCTCGCTCTAATCTGTGGGTCTCCCTCAAATTCCTTTATCTCCTGCTTCAACTCTCTAGGTGTCATCCTTAAGGATCTTCTAAAACTCCATCTCTGATATAGATAGTCAAATATACTGAATATCAACAACGCTACAACTGCTACATTAGCAACTTTGAATGAAAACGAGGCGACATAAAAAAATCCCTGCATAGGTTCATTAAACATAATTCTCTTGAAATTCTCTATTTCTGAAGATATTACAAAATACAGTGCGACACTAATAACAACCATCTTCACAATCGTTTTTATTAGGTTAAAGAAAGCATCTCTTGAGAAGAAAACCCTTTTGAAGTTTCTAGGTATATCAAAGACTCTTCTAAATTCAGGCATAATCTTCTTCCAAGAGAAACTAAACCTCGTTTGAAGCCCATGACTTAGGATACTCGCAAAAACTGCTAGGAGTAGTAATGGTAGCAAGAAACCCAAAACAACCCTACCCGATATGAAAATCAGATTATTTATACTACTTACGCTGATTTCCTTTGAACCAATGGTTTCAATCGCTACATTGAATAACTCATACACTCCACGAAATATATTCATTGCCATAAACGATATAGCCCAGAACATAAGTAGCAAGACTATACCACTCGCAAGGTCCTGCGATTGAGGAATGTTACCTTCTTCCCTTGCTTTTCGCAAACGATATTCAGTAGGTTCCAATGTCCTGCCTTCATCCTCTTCAGCAAATATCTGAAGATCAATAGACAAAAGGATCAGACCATTATCCCTAAACAAGTTCCCCTCCTTAATTTGAATTATCTAAAAGCATCAAGCTACTTCGCAAGATAAAATACTCAAACTCAGTAGATAAAAACATTTTTCCTCACCAGAAATTCAAAACATAAATAGTTCCGTTAATTATAGATCTTACAAAATCCATTTAAGATAATATATTTAAGCCATTATCCATATTCCTTTTTAATTTGAAACAGGAACGATATGTTTCTGATACTTAAATTTAGATAATTATGAACCATGTTTTTGTAAAACTGTTTTTTAACAACACTGTTATGCCTTTCTATTTAAGCAACGAACTTGATGTTAAGTTTGGAGATTATGTAATAGTAGAGACAAAGTATGGTAATGATATGGGAAAAGTCTTATCCAACAGAGTTGAACTGAAAGCAAACGAAACGATGAAGGTTCTATCAAAAGCGACTGAAAAAGACATCCAAACTTTTAACGCAAACAGAAAGAAAGACCAGTTAGAAGACCCAAAGATAAAAGGTATCCTAAAAAAATATCACCCTGATATCCATTTTATCGGATGCTACTTTATGCTAGACGGAACAAAACTGATTATAAACTACATTTCAGACACTAGAATTGACTTTAGGGAAACAGTCAAAGAGTTAGCAAGTATTTATAAAACTAGGATAGAGATGAGACAAATCTCCTCAAGAGAAGGTTTTAAACTGAAGGGGGGGATAGGAATATGCGGTAGAGAATGTTGCTGTTCAAGTTTTTACCATCTCAAGCAACATATAACAGCAAGTATGGTCCGAGAACAAAACTTATCTGAAATTAACGCTAAAACGATAGGTCCTTGCGGAAAGCTACTCTGCTGTCTATCGTATGAGTCCGATCTGTATAAGAATGGCAAGCATGTATGCTCGTGTAGTAAAACCAATGTTAATAAGATTCTAGAAAACGTTGTATGAACAATTTTTTCACCATACCAAACATAATATCAATATTAAGAATTTACTCAACGATACCAATAGTGTATCTGATATGGTTAGGTGAAAACTACTACCTATATGCTCTGATAATACTTATCATTGCCTATGTTTCCGATGCCGTTGACGGTATAATCGCAAGAATGTTCAACCAAGTATCAGATTGGGGAAAGATACTGGACCCTCTCGGTGATAAGATACTATCAACCGCTCTTGCAATAACATTCTATCAGCAGGATGTCGTATCTATATTCTTTCCCATTGTTGTAATTACAAGAGACCTACTAATATCATTATTCTCTACAAAAATGATAAGAAACACAAAAACAATTAGACAAGCATCTGTTGTAGGCAAGATTGTTACTCTGATGCTATTCGTGTTTTATACTCTATCTCTAATATCACTTATAGGAATGATTGACACAAGAATAATAATGAAGATTGAAATATTCATCATAATAAGTGTGTTTATATCAGGGATATATTACCTAATCATATACTTTAAAACTCTAGGTAGAGTAGAAAATGTATAAGACAAATGTTTTTTCAATACCTTTATCAAAAGTTTTGAAAAATATGAAGTATTGGATCACTACAACATCAGACTTCAAAGTAACATTTCGCCCTTCTCAAAACATTCTAGTCTTCTCTGGTAGCATAGTTTTTGACATAAAACTGGACGACGATTCAATACACCTTGACCTGTTGAGGTCAAAACCATTCTCATTTGCTCTCGTTTCAAAAGGTAAGGTTTATGTCGGCAGATCCCTAGGAATTCTAGATCTATTCCCGAACTTTGATAAACTGATACTGATTGAGGATACAAAACTTTCCAGAATATTAATAAAACGCATATCTTTCATTTCCGATACAATAAAACCACAGGACCTTATAAGCTCACTGACCAAAATCTTGGGACCTAGAAACATCACAGTACTTTCAAAAAGAGACTTTTACTACTTCCAGGAAGTTTCCTTCTTGAGATCTGATGTTAAGAATGTTGAGTTATATATTTCCAGAATCCTTGACAAAATGATCGATTTCTCCGAAGAAGATTTTTGGAGGACAAAAACAGTTCTTTATGAAGTTTTTGATAACTCACTTGAACACGGAAGCAAGTTTTCTGGAAATAAAGTCATAAAAGTAGAAACTTTGATTAGCAACAACGGTCTTCACGTGATAGTATCAGACCAAGGTGAAGGATTTAACTTATCACAGGTTAATATATCTTTCAGTCATGATAAACCAACTGGCAGAGGTATAATGATGATAAAAACTCTCTCTGATATGTTTATGATAAAAGACAAAGGTAGGACAACTGGTGTTTTCATAAACAGAGAAAAGTCTCAGTACATACCTTTCATTGCTTAACTACCCACATATATTCTGTAAATATATTCTGCTTCCTGCTTGGATTTAACGTTTGATATCATCAACCTACCATTCCTAAAAAGGAACATATTCTTGTCTTCAAATGCGAAACTTACATAGTCATCTGTTTCTTCAAGTATCTTAATCCCGTTTTTAACAAAAAGTTGCGATAGATACCGTATATCAATATCTCTATCATCTATTGGGAAGACAATTGAAGAGTTATCATTACAGTTCTCATTGACCATTTCACCATATTCACCACTTAGAAACACATAATCTCTATCCCTACAGGATCCACAGCCCTTTTCAAAAACAAACTCTTCAATATCACCTCCAGTTATCAAATAGCTTTTACCTGTCTCTATTGACTTTGAAATAAGTTCAGAAACAACATCATTACTAGGTATTCTATCCTTGATTAAGAGATAGTTTGAAATTGAGTTAGTATTCTCACTTAAACAGCGAACACAGCTATTCTTTCGAACATTTTTAACGATGACACTATCCTGATATAGTATCAAAGAAACCAATGCTTTATTCTCCTTTATAGCGAAGTCACTTATCATAAGCGATGAAATCCTGTTTAGCGTTAGATCAATAACTATATTTGTTTGCTTCGGAATGATGTAAGGTAGATTTAAGTAGCTTATTCCTTCGTTTATATGTTTATCCGATATAGTATAAACATAGGGCCCCACTATGTAAGATACATTGAGTCTTTTAATAACTTCTAGGGATATTTCGTTAACACCTACAACAGAAAGCATAAACTGGTAAGTATGTTAGAAGATAACATATCTATTCCTTTACAAGTTCTGGAAGGTATTTTTTGACTAGTCTGATCATCTCTTCGGTCTTGACAGAACCTGTCTTGCCTTCTTCATACATCTTTACTATCTCCTCATAGATGGCTTTTACACCTTTGTGATCCTTTGAAAGTCTATTACTATTCTCCAGATTGAAGAAAGCATTGATCCAGTAGGCAACACCGGCACTACCAGATTTGTCGGTTATTATTACTTGAGGTTTTCTACCAAGAATTTTTTCAGTGTCAAATATATTGTAGATCTCAGGATCTTTCATAAGACCATCTGCGTGTATCCCTGCTCTCGTCACATTAAAGTATTCACCTACGAACGGCTTTTGAGCGTCAATCTTCTCACCTATCTCTTTTTCGTAGTATTCTTTTATCTCGGTTATAACTCTCAAATTCATTTTTTTAACATTACCTTTTATGGCGTAATACCAGAATATTGTCTGTTCAAGAGGAGTATTGCCTGTTCGCTCCCCAGTCCCCAGAAGTGACGCGTTTATTGAGGAAGCACCATAAAGCCATCCTGCTACCGAGTTAGCAATAACAACCCCAAAATCGTTATGCATATGCATCTCCAGTAGCTCCGAAGGAACTCCCGCTTCCTCTCTTAAGTAGTAGATCAACTTAGGAATACCTCTAGGCAAAGAAGCAGTCGGAAACGGAACGCCATACCCCATCGTATCACAAATCCTTATCGTTATCTTCATACCACTATCATCCATTATCTTCATAAGTTTCTGCGCGAAAGGTATCACAAAACCAAATATGTCCGCCCTAGTTATATCCTCAAAATGGCATCTAACTTCAGAATACCCAATCTCAGCAGCCTTCCTAACAACAGAAAGATACATCTCTTCCGCTTTCTTCCTGTCAAGGTTCAGTTTTCTATATATATGATAATCAGAGACTGATGTAAGAATACCAGTCTTCTTTATACCCATACCTATAGGAATATGTATCTCTTTTTCATTAGCCCTAACCCACCCCGTAATCCTAGGATAACTAGCATTAAGTTCCATACACTTTGAAACCGCTTCCTTATCCTTGTGTGTGTATAGGAAGAACTCAGTCTCCTTTATTATACCACTACCATTATCTAACCTAACCAGAAGATTGTATATATCAACAGTCTGCTTGACAGTATATGGGTCTCGCGCCTGTTGCCCATCTCTAAATGTTGTATCTGTTACCCAAATCTCATCGGGAATGTGTTGAGGTGGAATGAGATTGTCAAACTCTATTATTGGAGGTTCATTATACGGGAAAATATCCTTATAGTATTCTTGTTTTGTATAGTCTGTCTCATATTCTTTTCTCAACCTCAAACCTGAAAACTGACTCCATTTAACTTTCTTGTCCATAAAGAATCTCCTAATAGTACTCAATGTTTTATGATACACAAAAAATTTTTCAACTACAAGGGAATTAGAACCAATAAATTCCTATCTACACTAGGAGAGTAGGTAAAACCCTAGGCTCTTTACTTATTCAATTACTTAGGTTCTATACATTATTTGCTAATCCAAAAGTTTCACTTCACACCAGACTTAAGCGCTTATTAAGAAAGAGCATTTAATCAGTCCTAATAGATACTGCGAAAGAAAGAAGAAAACTCATCCTAGTTGCAAATTTTAGAGTTTGGATTTATTCGTTGAATGGTGTTGAAATTCATTCTACCCGATATTTATTATTGTCTTTATGAAATTCTATGGGTCAATATTCATCTCAGGTTTCATTTCTTTTCTCATGCTGTCACTGATCAGTTTTGGTCAGGAAGAATATTTCTATGGCAATATCTCCTACTACGGGGAAGAATTCGCAGGTAGAAAAACTGCAAGTGGTGCAATCTTTGACCCAAACAAATACACCTGTGCTAGCAGAACGCTACCGTTTGGGACAATACTTGAGATTATGAATACTAAAAATGGTAAGTATGTTGTTGTGATGGTTAATGACAGAGGTCCTTTTGTAGAAGGTAGAATACTTGACATTTCAAAGAAATCAGCACAAGAACTGGATATGATAAGAGATGGTATTACCTTCGCCAGAGTTAAGATTATTAAACTTGGAGATGGTAAATTTTCAGAAGACGAATACAACAAAATGATAGGTGAATACTACTCGTTTGATACTAAAAAAGCATACGAGTTCGCCGTGCAGGTTGGCGCTTTTACCAACAGAACACTAGCACAGAACTTGCTTGATAAACTCAGAAAAGATGGTTTCAATAATTCCTACATAACTGAAAAAGTTGTTGGAAACATAATCTTCAACAGAGTAAGGGTTGGAGACTATTCAGACAAAGATACTGCTATGAAAGTGCGGGATACCTTGAAACAAAAAGGCTATGAAACCTACTTCGTCTCAACATTCGTTGAGAGATAAAACATACTTAATATTACTTCTAACACTACTAATTCATAGTTGTAACTTCAGAATTGAAAACTATAAAGAACTAGAAACTAACTCAAGCATATATTTTGATAACAACCCTCCAAACCCATACATAATCTCACCAATTAGTCTCTCAGTAATCAGCGGAAGAGTCTCATTCATCGGTAGAACAGAAGATGACAGTAGCACGATAACTTATGTAAGTTTTGGATTAACTAACCTCATATTCTCAAACTCATCAGACTGGGGGTTTGAAGTGAACACTTACGACTTAACTAACGGACCTCTCAACATAATAGTCTATGCTGAAGATAGCCTAAAAAATAAGTCAGAAAACAAAACCTATAGATATTACATATCAAACTCTTTACAAGTTATAGTGTCTCACAGAGGTATAGTCACAACAAACACTAATTTTCTAGTCTCTATACAAATAACTTCAACAAACTACTCATCTCTCAAAATATACACCAATAATCATCTTTATCTCAACACTAATTCTGTTAGAAACATCGTTTTAGAACTTGAGACAACTAGATTTGACGAATTCACAACTAACACACTAACAGTCGTAGTAGATGAGATAACGAATACTTTACAATTCGTTTTTGACCTAACACCTCCAAACATAACCGTTCTTTTAAGTAGCAACTCCTACGCATACGGCTCTCAATTCACAATACCCGTGGTAGTGATTGATACAAATGCTACACAAACTTACCTGGCTTACGGCGGGCTCACAAATACATTTACCACTACGAATGGGACTAATTTCCTTGTGTTGGACACTTTTCTAATAAACAATGGAACTAACAATATAGTGTTTTATAGCAAAGACGAAGCTGGTAATACTTCTTCTATCGTTGTTATACCATTCGTTGTAGCAAATTTCTACTCGCAAGACATAAATATCATAAACAACTACTATTACTATTTTGTCAATTCCGAAGTTGTATCAAACGGTATCTACCTAGTCTTCATAAGAAACAATTTCTCAACAGCACATATATCTAGAGAAGAAAATAACTTTCAAAGAGAGACAATAAAACAAACCATAACTACATCTCCAAGCGGTAAGTTAAGAACAATCCATGATGGAAGCAAAATTATACTAGGTCATATCAGAGACGATGAAAATCTAATAATAAGAACCAACTACCAAATAACAAACTATTACCAACTTGCTAACCTAGGATTAGTAAGGGACTTTGAGTTTTGTTCAATAACGAATAAAGTATTCGTTTTGAGACTAACTCAAAGTGGTCATCTTGTTATAACTGATGTATCAAACAGGACTACCAACTTTATAACTAACCTTCTAGGTGGTTCTTTGATTGGAGTAGATAAATACCCTATTGACAGACTACTATATTCCGTATCCAAAGACAACACAGTTATGCTGTTTACAAACAACAGAATAACTTTTACTACTAACTTTAACGACGTTAGCAAACTAGTTATAACCAGTCTTAATAATGGTTTCTCCTACCTAGGTGTAGGCGAAACCAACAGAATTCACATTATCATCTTTTCAAACTTCTCTTACATCACCAATTATTCATTCAGTGGAAGATTTGTTGATCTGTGTGTTGATAGAAGGAATGAAAGTAGCATATTTTGCGTAGTTGAGAGAACCCCAAGCACAGAAGATAGAGTAAGACTAGTTGAGTTTAGAGGTGTAAGTATATTAAGAGACCAACTATTACCTTACACTCTGTATACATACGCTTCTTGGAAGGATTGTAGCATATCAATTGCTGATCAACAGATAAACATTTTCATCCCAGTGTTTTACGAAAACACTGGAAGTATCAGAAGGCTCATTGGGTTGTAGGTGTTTGTTGTGGTAGTTGTTGAGGAGACTCTAGAGGTTGTTGAGGTGTTCCTGTAGGTTGCTGTGGTAGTTGCTCAACAGACTGTGGCTTCTGAATAGGTGTCTTTATGGTTGATTTTGAGATAGCAAAGGATATCAGGAACGCTAAAACCATAAAGGATATACCAAGCACCCTTGTAATGTTTGATAATACATCTCCTGCCCTTGACCCGAATGGGTTCATAAGGTTGCTGCCGCCGAAAATACCAATCTCTGCTCCTCCTCTACTTTGAAGAAGAACAACTATTATTAGAAGTATTGAATTTATTACAAAAAGAACCGAAAGGATAGTTATGAGAACCATTTCATCAACTCCTTGGGCCTAGCTGGACTCGAACCAGCCCACCCGGTTTAGGAAACCGGTGCTCTGTCCACCTGAGCTATAGGCCCATCTGCGAGGGGAGGACTCGAACCTCCACTGTGGGATCCAAAGTCCCATGTCCTGCCAATTAGACGACCTCGCAAAACAATAGCAAAGATTATTTTATATATAAATATACTCTCCTGTCAAAAAGACATCAAGCCCCCAACAAACCCTAAAATTCACAACTAGGATGAAGGTTCTTACCTAACCTTTCACTTAAGAAACATAATGTAAAAGACCTAGTCTTGTCTAACGATTAAATGAAAATAAGCATTTATTCGTTAGGATCACTTTTGTCTCAATGTTGGGAAGAGTATAACCTCTCTAATGGAGTGCGAGTTTGTGAGTAGCATAACGAGTCTATCTATTCCGATACCTTCACCGGCAGTCGGTGGAAGCCCATATTCAAGTGCAGTTATAAAATCCTCATCAACCATCAATGCTTCTTCATCACCTTGTTCTCTTCTTTTCAACTGCTCCTCAAAACGGTTCCTCTGGTCAATAGGGTCGTTCAACTCTGTATAAGCATTAGCAATCTCAAATCCTCCAACAAAAAGCTCAAACCTTTCAACAAGGTCAGGATCATCCCTGTGTGTCTTCGCAAGCGGTGAGAGTATCTTTGGAAAGTCAATAACAAACGTCGGTTGTATAAACCTATCACCTGAAAAATGTTCAAATACTTTATCTATCACTTTCGGATGTGAAAGTTTCTCCTCGTGTATACCAAGTTCTCTAGCAAGGCTTCTAACACTAGCCTCGTTTAAGAAGAATTCCTTATCCTTTCCCGTTGCTTCCTTCAAAAATTCAAAATACTTCACTCTCCGATAGGGAGGGGTGAAATCAATATCATTCTCCCCATACTTAACTTTATAACTACCGTTCACTTCGTAAGCAATAAAACTTAAGAGTTCTTCGGTAAATTTCATAAGGTCAAAGTAGTCCCAATACGCTACATAAAACTCCATCATCGTAAATTCAGGATTATGCTGCACATCAATACCTTCGTTTCTGAAATTTTTACCAATCTCATATACTCTATCAAAGCCACCTACTATGAGTTTCTTCAAAAAGAGTTCAGGAGCAATCCTCAAGTATAGGTTCTCGTCTAGAGCATTGTGATATGTAGTAAAAGGCTTTGCGGAAGCACCACTGGCAATCTGGTGTAGAATCGGTGTCTCAACTTCGTAAAAACCTCTTGAGTTGAAGAAGTCTCTAATCTTACTTATTATCTTGCTACGTTTCATAAATATCTCTCCAACTTCTGTATTTGCAATAAGGTCAAGGTATCTGTGTCTGTACCTTACCTCCGGATCTCTCAAACCATGCCACTTTTCTGGCATTTCATTCAGACACTTTGAGAGTATTTCAAACTTCTCAACTTCAACAGTCAATTCTCCTGTCTTAGTTCTAAAAAGCCTACCTTCAACTCCAAGAATATCCCCAACATCAACAAAATCCTTAAACAAGTTAAACTTCTCATCACCGAGTATATCTTTCTTGAAATATACCTGTATCCTACCCTGAATATCCCTGATATGTCCAAAAACTGCTTTTCCTTGGTCTCTTATAGTTATAAGCCTACCTGCGATAGAAACCTTCTCATACTTTGGGTCAAGGTCAAAAGCGTTTGTTATCTCTCTTATCGTTGTCATCATTGACGGATTAGCATCAGGTGAATAGATTATACTCAAACTATCGTTTATCCTCTTAAGAAAACCTTTCACCAAAATTTCATCACCAACTTTATTGGTAGAAAATTCACTCTTATGCTCGTTTGAAATGTAGCAAACAATCTGCTTTTCTTCATCTTCAAGTCTTATCATTATTCCATCATCAGTGTTTGATATCCTTTTTATGATACCCTTAGTGCTAACAGGAAGATCCTTTGTATCAAGTTCAAATTTCTCTCTAATCGCCCTTATCGTGTTTTTTGATTCAAACTTGTAAGGATAAGGATTAATACCCATCTTCTCAAGATCTCTGACCTTGTCTATTCTAACCTTCTTTGTATCTTCACTCATACAACCTCCACAACTTACAGAAGAATGTATTTTAAATAATTACAATAACTACCTTCTAAAGCAGGAAAAGAAATAATTCCATACTTTTATCTAGAAAAACCATTGACAACTCATTTAACCTTTTCTTAAAAGACTATCGGTAGTCGGGGGCTTAATTATGAAAAAACTTGTTCTAACATTTACTATCGTTTCTATGCTAATCGTAAGTAATAATTTGTTTGGGAATGAATTCTTCAACACATCAAAGGTAGAATTACAGAAAGGTGATATTAGAAGTTTTGTATTTAAAGACAGGCTTGATGGATATTATGAGGGTAAAACATTTTCTTATGCTAGTGGTGAAGGATATAAGGTTAGAAACACTGTCATCTTCAGAGACTTCGTCTCCATACTAAACGATAAACCCCTCAACAGAAGAGAAGCACCAAAAACAATACTCTACCCCTCATTCTTTGAAGCACTATACAATCAAACAACTGAAAGAATGTTCATAATTCAACACAAACAGTATGTCATAGTCCAACTGGAAACACAAACACCTTCAAAACTTGGTATCATAGCAATACTAAACTGGTTTAGAAAGGATATCCAGATAAAACCTATTAACACTACAACCATAGTTATAGAAAACACAAAGATAAAATCTTCTACTGTCCCATCCTACACAGTCATATCTTCAGACAAAGAAGTTGAGTTTATCCAAGATCCAACAAACCAACTCAAAGAGGTAAGGATATCTCCAAACTTTGGAAACTCTGGAATGATTGTAAGCAAGAGTGAAGTTAAAGAAATATCATTTGTTGTAGTATTCTCAACCAATGAGGAAGTTGGAATTAAAGAAGCAGAAAGCATCTCAAAGAACTTGAAAAGTTTTCTAGAAGGCTATAAAAAAGAACTTGCAGGAAGAGTGCTAGGTAGCACGTTTGAGACAAACCTAAAAGAAATCATTGATAAACCTATGTACTGGAACTTATACTCAAGCGATGGGTTTGTAGTTGAAGAGTTTGGAAGGGGAATCTGGGCTGGGTTACCTTGGTTTAAGAACATCTGGGGAAGAGACACCTTCATCTCGCTTCCAGGATGCGCATTAGTAAATGGAAACTTCAAGGATGCAAAAGAAATTATTCTCAACTTCGCAAAATTCCAAGACAGAGGAACACTATCAATTGAGATCACATCAGAAGATGAAGAACTACTCAAACAAGTTATTCAAGACATAAGGTCAATAAACAAGTCTGTAGGTGTAAGGAAGTCAGGTAATAAACTATTCGTTTCAGTTCCATCCTTTCTCTTCTCAAAATCCTTCTCATCAAAGGAAGAACTTATATCAAAATCAAAAACACTCAAGGAAAGTCAAGGAAAGTATGAGATAAAAGAAACACTCTCAAAGTCAAAAACCTTCGGCAGAGTGCCAAATCTTGTATCTAGCGAGACTTCTGTTCAATACAATACTACCGACGGAACACCTTGGTTTATAAGAGAGGTTATGGATTACATAAATTACTCTGGTGACCTTGAGTTCATAAAAGAGATATACCCTGTTATTAAAACTGCAATTGATGGAGCGATTGAAAACTTCATTGACGCTGACGGACTACTCACACACGATGACGCCGATACCTGGATGGACGCAAGGATTGAAGGAAAGGAAGCATGGTCTCCGAGAGGAAATAGAGCAGTTGAAATCCAAGCACTTTGGATTACATCTCTGGAAGTCGGTATTTTTACGGCTAACTATATGAAAGACAAAGATTCTGCTAAAAGATGGGAGGAAATCCTAAAGAAAGCAAAAGAAAATTTTGTAAAGATATTCTTTGATGAGCAAAACAAGAGGATTGCCGATAGAGTGAGGAGGGATGGGTTTAAGGATTTTAAAGTAAGACCTAATATGCTTATGACTATAACTGTTCCTTTTAGTGGTAGTATTATAGGAGAGGAAAGAGAAGCATATATCCTTAAAAATGCTGTTAATGAACTACTCTATCCCTACGGTATAGCATCACTCTCGCAAAACGATGAACTCTTCCACCCTTGGCACGAGAAGTGGGAACTATACCACAAAGATTCTGCTTACCATAACGGCACTGTATGGGTCTGGAATACTGGATTTACAATACTATCTCTTCTCAAGTTTGGATACAAGGAACTTGCTTACTCTCTCTTTACAAATACTCTAAATCAAGTTATAAATGAAGGATATGTAGGAACTTTGAGCGAACTCATTGACGCAATACCACAACCAAACGGCAGGATAAAACTATCAGGTACTTACTCACAGGCTTGGAGTGTTGCCGAATTGAGTAGAGCATGGTATCAAGGATTCATTGGCTTTAGGCCAATGTTAAGTCAGAACAAAATTATACTATCCCCTAACCTACCAAACGAACTTAAGGATTTAAAAGCCTCACTAAAGTTTGGTAATGAAGAATACCTTGTTATGGAAGTCAAAGTTACCAATGACACTGAAATCTACAAACTCTCGCTTCAAAACTCAAAACGAACACCAGATATAGATTTCATTCACACAGACGACAAGGGTAATAGGTATGTTGTTTCATTCACACTGGATAGTAAAGCAGAGATAAAAGTTGATAGGAAGAAAAGTAGTATAACTTTGAACAATAAACTCGCAAAACCTTCGGTTTTGAAAGGATACAAAGACATAATAGGAGAACTAAAATTCGTAGTCCCAAAAATCCCTGAAAGCAACAGAGTATCAAAGGAAAAAGACTATCTGAAGAATAAGATATTGAATAAAGAAGTATATTAAGCAACCTAACTCCCAAACTGAAAAACGACTAATCTAGAACTCATTCAAAGGATTAACCATAAAACCTACACTCCAGCAATCCCTAGATTAGCAAAAACTACCAAGAAAGCAATCCAAAAAACATAAACTTTAAGTCATCTGACTTCTAGCCTAGCGAACTCTGATAATAAGACTTTAACGTATTTTCACACTAACTAGATCAAAAGCACAGTAGTTATTCAGGATTGAAAACTTGACACAATTTCAATCTAAATAGAGCACTAGTAAAGAATAGTGTAGTTAGAAGACTAATTCCAAAGACTCCCTAGTAGCAAAAAATTTGAAATCGTTTAGGATATTCATAAGCCTGAAGAAATTGAATTCTTTGAAGCAAGAATGAACCTTCAAGAATGAATCAAAAATAACTACTCCCAACAACTTCTTCGTAGTCAGAGAAGTGTATCTTTTCTTCGCCTATTATCTGGTAAGTTTCATGCCCTTTACCTGCTATGACTATTATCTCACCTTCCACTGCTTCCTTAAGAGCAACCTGTATGGCTTTCCTTCTATCGGCTATAACTTTCGTTTTCTGAATTCTGTCTGATGGAATACCTTTAATTATATCATTGATTATTGAAAAAGGATTCTCTGTTCTTGGATTATCACTTGTTACTATCACCTTGTCTGCTATATTAGCCGAAATTTGTCCCATAATAGGTCTTTTCCCCTTATCTCTATCGCCCCCTGCACCAAACACTACCGTAAGCCTCGTTGGTGAGAAAGCCCTCGCAGTTTCAAGTGTTTTCTCCAACGCATCAGGAGTGTGTGCATAGTCTATTACAACATAAAAACCTCTACTACTCCTCAAGATCTCAAACCTACCCTTAACAGTAGTTTCAGATATACCATTCAATACCAATTCTATATTATCATCGCCAATAACACCAACAATAGCACCTAGACTACATATAGCATTGTGTATGTTGTGTAATCCAACCATTTTAGTATGAGTAGAGAATTCTTTACCTCTGTATGACACAGTAAATAAGTTTCCATCAAGAGATACAGTTATATTCTTTGCTCTGATGTCAGCGTCTACAACCGTAGAACAAGTAAGCGTTTTGATACCTAGAGATTTAGTTATCTCGTACGCTTTCCGTCCCCATTCGTTGTCAATGTTGATAACAGCAATACCATCCGGATTGAATTCTTTTATCAAGTGAAATAGTTTCATCTTTGCGTTGAAGTAGTTTTCCATCGTTTGATGAAAATCTAGGTGTTCTCTTGATAGGTTTGTGAATATTCCCGCATCAAACTTAAGACCATAAACTCTATCAGTCTCAAGACCATGAGATGACACCTCCATAGATACGAACTCACAACTGTTCTTAACTATCTCGTCAAGAAGAGTGAAAATATGAAGAGGTCCCGGAGTAGTGTTTTCTGCGTTCATTGAATAGTCGTTTATTCTATACTCTATAGTTCCAATAAGCCCTCCTTTCATTCCGAGTGCCCTCAAACCATTGAACATCATATAGGATACCGTTGTTTTTCCCTTAGTCCCCGTTACACCAAAAACCTTAAGTCTATCATCAGGTCTGTTGTAGAATGCTTTTGACACAATCGCTTCAACTCGCCTTATACTCTTAACCTGTATTATATTCACACCCTCATAATATCCAACATCTTTGCTAGTTATGAATGTTTTACACCCCCTCTCTATTAGACTTGGAATAAACTTCGTAGCATCTACCTTACTCCCTTCTATCGCAAAGAACAAGGTATTACTGTCAATTATCTCATCCCTTGAATCCTCCGAAATACTGCTTATATCAATGTCAATGGTCAAATTACTTTTGACTACATAATCTTTCACAAGTTCCAGGATTCTAGATAACTTCATAGAACATATCCCCAAACTAGAATAACTCAATACTACACCTCAATAACATAGTCGGAATAATTCAAAACTTCTGTATTCACCTTCATAACATTCTAAAAGATTTTATTAAGAGCATTCTAAAAACATTTTAAACTCTCTCAAGAGTAATATCAACATCTAGTGTAAAAAGTTAATATACCAAAAAACTAAACACTCGTAAAAAACACAAACCCAAGACCTAATAAAATCTAAAATTCACTATTATACCAATCTTCTTCAAGCATTAGTTAAATACTCTTAAACGAACACCTAGCAGGTTTAGTTTGAAGTGAAAATTTAAGATTAACTAGCACTGTATAGAAACAAAAGTAGTGTGTAAGCAAAAAATCTATATCTTACCTTACTTACAGTGTAGATTAGAATCTGTTGTTCAAAATCTAGTTAAGTTTGTATAGTCCATAAATCCGAAATATATTATATTAATGTATGCTAAACAGAATACTACCAATCACACTTTTCATACTTCTTTTAACCTTAATTTCCGAAGCACAAAGTTTGCTAAAAGAATATCATATATCACAGATAAACGATTTTATAAAATCATCCGCACCTTTCAAGGATGGCTTTGTATTCTCAACTCCTAAAAAACTCTACTACTTTGAAATTACTACAAAGAAACTAACTGAGGTCAAGGAAATAGAGACTAGATTAGTTGATAGGGTTATAACTTCTCTTTCTGCTTCACAGTCTTATGTGTTTGTAGGCACTAGTAGGGGTGTGATTATTCTAAACGATAGGTTTTCAGTAGTTCGTGAAATAACACAAGAGAGAGGTTTGAAAGATCAAAATATAACATTTCTCTTCTCTGATGCTAAATATCTATATATAGGAACCAGGTCGTGGGGTTTTTACAATTACGACTACCTAAACAATTCACTCGGAGACTCTCCTACAACGGTAGTCAATGGTCTCGTTGATAACTTTATTAGGGATATCAAGTTCTCCGTATTTGACAAGGTTGTTGCTTCATCTGAAGGTTTCTCTTCATTTGACTATCTATCTTACTTATACACAAGTTATTCATCATCAGAGTATCCAATACTATCTGGTGCAGTTATGTCTGTGATACCTTACGGTGATACAATATTCATAGGGACATCTCTAGGATTACTATCCTTCAACAGAAGGACTGAACAGTTAAGAAGATTATCTTACTCTTCAGCAGTTTTCTCTGTGAATATGATAGGTAAAAACATAATTATGGCAACTTATGACGGTCTTATAGTCTTTGATACTGAAACAGGAAGTTATGAGTTTCAGCAAAACGAACTACTACGAAAACCAATAGCAAGCACTATCTCTATCCTAAAGGATAAGGTCTTTGTAGGATTTGATAACAGACAAGGAACTTTTGCTATCCTTGAGTATCAGAAACCATTTCTAAAAATCCAAGACATAAAATACCTCTCAAGAACTAATGTTCTAGTATCCCTTTATGGTAACAAGGTAAATTCAATATCAAGCCTAGATGTTTCATTAGTATCCCTAAACCTCGGTAGAGTTTTCAATGTAAAACCTCAAGTAAAAAGATTATCCGAAGGTATGGAAATAGTATTTAATACATCTGAACTTCTTGATGACATCTACGTCCTCAACATTGATTACTACTACGAAGGGAACAAGGAAACTATAAAGGACACACTAATAGTAAGGAGTAAGCCCCCAACCATATCATTCTCACCTATTCCTCTATTTTACAATCAACGAAGTATTGAAATTGTCGGAAGGACAGTAGCACTAGATGTAGATATTCAAGCATTCATAAATGGAAGAAAAGAAACATTAGGTATATCTAGAACACAAAACAGAATACTCGTTCAACTAAACCTACTTGAAGGAACAAACAACATTCAACTCGTCCAAAAGGACAGTTTCAACAATCAATCAACGAATTTCCTATCAGTTATAGTTGATACCGTAGCACCAAACATCATTTCAGAAGATGGTAATAGGATAGTTGAGAAGAACGGAAGATTTACCTTCAGAGTAGTAGATACCTACCACGATAGAGTAGTTTTCTCTGAAACCGTATCCAATCTCGTTGAAACACAACAGAGTGATGGAGTAATCTATTCTATGTTCATACCAAATAGGAACACAAAGAAAATTAGAATAGTTGCTTACGACAAGGCTGGCAACTCAAGTTCAAGGGAGTTTGATGTCCAATTCTCCGAACTTAAAGGTGAGATAGTCTTATCAAGCCTCCCCCAACAAACAAGAGACCCCAATATACCATTATCTTTTGAAATGAAAGGCGATTTCAGAAGAGTCTTAATCTACAGACAGGGAATACCCATAGCTTCAATAGAAAAACCTCCTCAATCAATATCAACTAATATTCAACTAGAAAGTGGTAGAAACCTTATAAGAATTGAAGGATACCTAGCAAACGGACAGGTTGTGAATACATCCGCAGTAGTTGAGTATATAAGAACCTTCCAAGTAGCCGAAACTACAACATCACCTCAAACTACAGTTGATAGCGGAAATTTCAGAGATGAAATTGACAAACTCAAAAAAGAGAACGAAGAGTTAAGGAAGAGAGTATCCGAACTTGAAGAGATGATCAAATCTCTTTCCGAAGGGAAAGTCACTACAAGAGTAATAATAAAGGATGAAAGCATTGACAACATACCTTCTATCATTAGAGTGCAATACAACCCAGCATTTGATAATTTTGCTAGAGTTTCAAAACGGTTATACGGATCGGAAAGCTACTCTGTGTATTTCTACTACCTTCTTAGGAACACTAGTATTTCTAGATTAGTTTCAGAAAAAGGATACCTAATTGCACCTAATAAAAGACTGATGGATATTCTGATCAAGACAGGTGATCTGTCTGTCTTTGAAACTCTATCATCCATAATAGAATGGTGGATTATGAAAGAACTTGGACAAAGCGAGACGCTATCATCTATAGCGAGTAGAATGAACGCAAAGTTTTCAAACGGAAGACTAGTTTCACAGAAAGGATACATAATATCATATTCCTACAAAGGCAATTACTTACCAATCTTCGTATCTAGATAGTAGAAACAGATATGAGATAAGTAATCTCAAAAAATAACAACACACCCAGAATAATTTGAATTTCTATATAGAGAAAGAAGAAATTTTAACGATGGCTTTAAGACTTACCTATGTTCAAGTTTTGGGAAATTGTATTCTTTGATTAAACTACTCTGCTGGTTTTCTTGTCCTTGATTGTAAGACTCCTCTCTATCAAAGGTCTCAAGTTTCTGTTCATCCGATGATATTTTCTTATCCTCCTCCAATAAAAAGTGTATAACTTCAGCCCACTTTTTGTATATCTCATCTAGTCTTTTAGAGTAATTTGCTTTCTTATAGTAGAAAAACGCTTTGAAGAATTTCTTTTCCTGATAAAGATAATGATCCCCTACCCTAACAAGACCGTCCTTGTAGTTTGTGGCAAGGAATATCTTACTTGCATCCTCTATCTTACCCTCATTAAAGAGTTGATTACCCTTCCTTATAAGTTCCACTCTCTCCTTGTCAGTCATAATACTACCCCTAGAAGCAGATCTCTTCCAAATCTATCGGTATCTTATACTACTTGCTTTATCTCTATGAGTTTTTTGACATCCAAAACTATAAAAAGTTCCGTATTCTTTCTGACCACTGATGTTATAAACTCACTACTTATTTCACCTAGCTCGCTTGATGAAGACATCTCTGTCTCATTAGCATCAATTACTCCTTCAACTGAATCAACTCTTAGACCATATTTCTTGCCATCAACAGTTACAACAACGAGGTAGGTTTTACCCTTATTCTCCTCAAAAACTCCAAAGCGCTTTCTTAAACTTATCACAGGAACTATTTCACCTCTTATATCAACTACTCCCTCAACAAACTCGTAAGAATGCGGAACTTCAAGGTAAGGTAGCATAACCATAACTTCTTCAGTGTATGCTATATCCACTGCATACTTCTGGTTATAAACCGAAAATGTAACAAACTTCATAACCGCTAAAAATATAATAAAAACCTATACATTCAATCAACCTAAGAGACCTCAAAATGGTAATTACCAACATCAAAGGACATACCCCTACTCAAAATAGACTTATCTGGTATTGATATTAACAAACCAGATGTAGTAGAAAACAAAATCATATATCCCTTCATAGTAGCCTTTATCGTCATCTCTCCGGGGTAGGTCCAACCAGGTAGAACAAACTTACCTTTGGAACCAGATATAGATATCTTGTGCCCCTTGATAGGAATAGTCTTCTTAACCTTCGCAGATGAACAGATAAGATTGGTTATACCTGATTTCTTACTTGCTACACTAGGAATTACAAAGTTGCTGAAAACTATGAAACCTATCAACACAACTAGTATCGTAGTCACCGAGATATACAATACTATGTCAAGAATATTATCCCCACCAGTAAAAGCAGTCTCAACTGCATAAGACACCTGATTAGTATCAGAGACTTCTATAACTCTTATCTGCTCTGTCTCCCTAAGTTGTTTTGCTAACTCTGATTTTGGAGACACAGTTTTGCTAGATATGAGTTTCTCCAAAGAGATGTAGTATATAAGTTGATTCTTGTCAAAAAGTGTAGATAACTTCTCAAGTTGAACGGAGTATTTCTTCGTTTTTATAGGCGGGTCGTCAATTCCATCCGATATTATTATAACCTTTGACCTATCTGGGGGGATATTACTAACCTTTATTAGCGTTGCTATCTCCTCAAGCATTCGGTAGGTAAATGTCCATTTTCCATACGGTTGTGTCCCTGTCATTATTTTGTATATGACTTCCTTAGTATGCTCTCCCTCAACTCTTATTGGTGGTCTTATATAAACATTCTCATTAAAATCAACGATATAAACTACATCTCCACTTTTGAGAGAGAAAACTGAATTAGACAGAGACATCAAGGCAACATCGTATATCCTTCTACCGTCAGGCAACTTTCTAACCATACTCAACGAAGTGTCTATAACAATTACGTATGTATCCGAGAAACCTACAAGTCCTAGAATGAAAATTAAACAAAATACTAGCACAAATCTCATAATACAACTCCTCACCAGTTATACTAACAGAAATACTTTCTTGTTTCAACAAACTAAACTTGATACTAGAAATGTAAACCTAAAAATTTTATCTCTGGTTCTAGAGTTATACCAAAATTACTCTTCACTCTATCGTAAGCAATCCTCATCAAGCTAATTACATCTCCAGATCTACCATTACCAAGGTTTATTATGAAATTTGCGTGTTTGTCAGAAAACATAACATCACCTATCCTATATCCAGCAAGCCCAACCTCTCTTATCAGTCTCCAAGCCTTGTTATTAGGTGGGTTTTTGAATACAGAACCAGCAGAGAAACCCTTTGGTTGAGTATTAGCCCTGTATATAAGGTTTTCATCCATCTTCTCTTTTATTCTATGCTTATCACCTTTTTTAAGAGACAAAACTGCTGATAAAACAATGTAATCAGAAAGTTTGCTACTCCTATATGAGAAACCTGCTTCTTCGTTTGAGAGTTCAACTATCTCTCCAAACCTTGTTATACAACGAATTCTTTTTACTACATCTTTAAGTTCTCCACCGTGTGCTCCCGCATTCATTATAAGTCCCCCACCAAAACTACCCGGTATAGCAATACAAAACTCCACACCAGAAAGACCATTATCAAGCGCAAATTTAGAAAACGAAGGTAGCGAATACCCAGCACCAACCTTAACAAAAACTTCATCATCGGTACCCCTTAGGACCTCCACTTCTTTAAAAGTTCCTTCAAGCTTAATTACAACAAGTCCGTCTATTACCCCATCAGAAACCAGTAGATTAGATCCACCTCCAAGTAAAAAGAATGGAATACTCTCTTCATTCAAAATACCCAAAATACGAACTAAACCTTCCTCATTATAAACTCGCACAAAATACCTAACAATTCCACCTATCCTGAAGGTAGTCAGTGGCTTAATATTGAAATCTTCCACAACTTCAAAGTTGCGCTCCTGTCCCTTAAGTATAGTACCCAACATTAACATAACATTTAGCATCATTATAATCATCAGAAAACCATCTTACAAATACGCTCACCAATAGCACTACTACATACTAGATTATTTGAACAATGAAACCAAAAACTTCATCAAACCTCATATTGTATCATCTCAAAATCAAAGCATCAGGACACAAATGTAATAACAAAGAATTAAACAAAAATTCAGACCAACAGACAAAAAACCTTATTGAATTTGAAGAATCCTTAAGAATACCTTACCTCTGTAAGTTAGAACAGTGGCATAAAGATCCTTGATATTTCAAATGACATAAGTATTCTAACTAGAATATTAGTCATTACACCCGCAAATATGTCATCAAGTACAATTCCCACTCCTCCACCTAGCGACTGGATATGAACAATAGGATAAGGTTTGAATATATCAAATATTCTAAATATGATGAATGTTAGGACAAGTATAGTTATACCTTGAGGATTGAAGCTGAATGTAAAGCCAACTGTTGAGACCAGATAACCTACAACTTCATCAATCACTATATAACTGCTATCTTTAGTTTTAAATATTTCTTTCTCTGCATAATTACTAACAGGAAATGCTATTACTGTTAGTATGACAATAAGGGCATAAAATACAACTGTATAACCACTTAATAATATGAAGATAGCAACTCCTATCAAAGTTCCAAAAGTTCCTCTAGCAACTGGTAAATAACCAACCAAACCTCCAGTAGCAAGAAACTTAACTACTAACTCAACTATCCTACTCATACCACAACAGATTATCAAAAAGACCTAAACTATCTTGCAATGTAGAAAGAAATGAAAAATCTAAAATTTATAACTAGTCTAGATTTCTTTCTATATACATCAACCTCTGAACCAAAATAAACACTCTTCTAGAACATAAAAGAGAAGTTGTAAGAAGCAAAAACTCTAGAACCAACAAACATTGTATATAATTAAAAGTAGTCAGCAAGCAAAGACCTGAACTTACCTATTCATCTAGAACTTATTAGAAGCGAGTATGGATAACATAACTTTCGGTAAATTCTACAATTTTTAGAGTTTGTTATTTTATCTACTATTGATTTATCATACATTTGTAGTAATGGAGGACTATTATGCGTATTTTGAGTGTATTTACTACTTCTATACTATCTTTGGTTCTCTGTTATACCCTATACGGATACAGCAAAGTTGAAAAAATAGGAGTAGTTGACCTTATTGAGGTATTTGACAAGTTTGTTGAAGACAAGGAAATAGCAAAAGAGTTTAACGATTATCGGAAGACCTCAAAAGACAGATTAGATAGTATGAGTAAGGAACTTGGTACTTTGAGAAATAGAGTAATAGAGTTATCAAACAAGATTGTTTCAGCAGGCACTAATGTAGATTATCAACTTTCAAATGACTACAAGAAAATTGTAGAAGAGTACGATAAAAAACTAAACGAATATCTAAACGAGGTAAAAAAGGTTGAAGAAAATCTCAACAGATATAGAGATAGTTTAAGGCAGTATGTATATAGAGACATAATAAACTACATAAGATCTTACGGAGACAAGAACGGCTTTACAATGATACTTGATACAAGAGGTAATGTGATTTATTATTCCAAAGGTAATGACATAACTTCAGACTTGAGCAAATGGATAAAGGTCCAAGAAGACGCTAAAAAGAAATATTGAGGATAAATATGAAGTATAATATTCAAGCGCTAGCGAATTTTGTCAACGGTATCGTTGAAGGTGATCACAACGAGGATATATACGGAATATGTGAATACACTGACGGCAAGAAAGGTTACATAACATTCGTTGTTGATAAGAAAAAGTATCTGGAAGCACTTAAGAGTGAGGTATCAGCCATAATAACTCCCTATGAGTTTGAGTATCAAGGCAAGACACTCATAAAAGTTGAGGACCCTAGATTTGCCATAGCCAAAATAGCAGAACTTTTCTATCCTTACGAGAATGTAGGATTTGAAGGTATATCTGACTTAGCTTACATATCCAAAAGTGCCAAAATTGGAAGTAATGTTACTATAATGCCATTTGTTACTATTCAGGACAACGTCACCATAGGCAACAAAGTGGTCATCTATTCGGGAGTATTCATAGGATATGATGTCAAGATCGGAAATAATGTCATTATAAGACCTAATGTAGTAATATACCCTGGTAGTGTAATAGGTAACAATGTTATCATACATTCTGGCGCAGTAATAGGAGCTGATGGATTTGGCTATGCTTTCCATAAAGGGGAATACTACAAAATACCTCACCTAGGAAAAGTTGTAATTGAAGATAACGTTGAAATTGGTGCTAATACTTGTATTGATAGAGCATTCATAGGTGAGACTGTGATAGGCAAAGGAACCAAAATAGATAACCTAGTCCAAATAGCACACAATGTCAAGATAGGTAGTAATTGTGTAATAGTCTCTCAAGCAGGAATAGCAGGTAGTGCCAATATTGGTAATAATGTTGTTATCGCTGGACAGGCTGGCGTAGTTGATCACGCTAAAATAGGAGATAATGTAGTTATTATGGCACAAGCAGGTGTAGATGATAGAGAAGTTCCTCCAAACAAGGTTCTTCTAGGCTCACCAGCAAGAGAAGCATTAGAACAGAGGAGAATTTTTGCTGCCGAGGTAAAACTACCAGAATTAGTAAAGAGAGTGAAGCAACTAGAAGACGAAGTCCAGAGCATCAAAGGTAATAAGTGATGATTTTTGAAATGCATCACAACAACATTTCAAAAGAAAGGCTTGAGAAGCTGAAGGAACTTGAAGAAAAACTAGGTGTGAAGTTTAGAGATGTAAAACTACTAAATAAAAGTTTGACTCATTCTTCATTTACTAGAAATAACTCAATGTCCATAGAACACTCAAACGAGAGACTCGAATTTATTGGAGATGCAGTAATATCACTAATTATAAGCGAATACTTATACAGAAATTATCCTAATCTTGACGAAGGTGGTCTCTCAATGATAAGAGCTGATGTTGTCAGTAGAAAGTCTATGTATGGAATTGGAATTGACCTTGGTCTAGATAAGGTTATTCTGACCTATCCTCCTGTGAATGAGTTTGATGAAAGAGGTTTAAGAACTATTATCTCTAACTCACTTGAAGCGGTTATAGGAGCGATATTCATATCCAGCGGACTAGAAGTAACAAGACAAGTTGTGCTAAGATTATTTAAGGACATAATTGAGTCAAGAATTAAGGATGGCACTAAAGACTACAAAAGTCTTCTCCAGACATACTCGGTATCCAACCTATCTACCTACCCAGTATATACCGTTGTTGAAGAGACAGGACCAGAACACAGGAAAGAATTTGTTGTTAGAGTCTTCATAAATAACACCTTACTTGCGGAAGGGAAAGGTTCTTCAAAGAAAGAAGCAGAACAAAACGCAGCACGAAATGCTCTGGAAAAGATCAAAAAGGAAGAAAATATCTAAACACAAACAGCAACGAATGTATCTGGAGATGATATGTTACTGAAAAAACTACTAATAAATTCTTTTTTATCACTTACCCCCTTAGGTATCAGACTAATATCAATATCTGTAGTAGAAATTATCAAATACTGACTAGTTTCTAACTCTGTTGTATATGTTATACTATCAACAACATTATCCTTGACGCTATAAACCTTTACTTTATCAGAAGGTTTAATAACTATCTTACTATCAGAGACTTCAAATGAAGTTATACTGATCTGTAAAGGTAAGTCTCTTTCTTGTAGAAAGTTTCTAGCAATATCTTCTAGTTTGCTTTGAGTTATCTCCTCTGTTTGACAACTTTTCACTATACCCTTCATAGCAAGAAGCACAAAGTTTGATAACATCAACATATCCGGAATAAAGAATAGGAAACCTACTAACTTATCAGAACTTATAGACACGTCAAAGTAATATCCTCTCTTTCTATCAACATCTTCAACATACTTGTAAGCAATTATCTTATCAAGATATACAAAATAGTCCATATCCTTGACTAGGAAATATTTCACTCTTTCAAACGATTCAATCTCTCTAACATGTAGTTCCCTCTTCTTCTCAAGTTCATACTTCAAAGGTAGAATAAGGAAGTTTGATATAGTTCTTTCTAGTTCTAGAAATATGTGATGGAAATCCTTAAGTCTTTGAATATTGTTAGAGAGTGATATGTCCGAAAACATCATTGGTATCTTCAGTATAAGGTAATCCGTCTCAGACACTTGGTTTGAGAGCCTTGATATTAGAACTATTCTGTTTGAATAGAAAAAACTTACTGTTTCCCTATCTGAGTTCATAACATCACTTATTGAAAGACTCTTTTTATAAACCAGCTTGTTAAGAACATAGAGAGGTATTTGATTTTGCGATAGAATTGATATCTTGATATATCTGGCGTCTTTGTTGAAGATTCTAGGAATAACTTCCTTTGGATTATCCAATTCCTGATACCTATACTCCCTAAACCTCCTTACAAATGTATCTATATCCCTAAGTATGTCCGAAGATCTTATGATAATCCTATCCAAATACCACCTAAGAATTACTGGCACAACCACAACCAGTGATGATATTATGTTTGACTGTATAATGTGGTATGGTATATTCATCCAAAAAACTATACTGCTGAGGAACAAAAGCAAACTCCAACCACACAATACCACTGATACAGTTCTGAAATTCTTGATCTCAAATGATACTATTGTGGAAATAAGAAAGTTAGTTAGAGACAACAATACTACAGAAATTATCTTATCCTTTATAAAGATAAACCCTAAATTAGTGACTAATATCAAGAAAGTACCCAACATCTGTAATATTTGTCCCATATTTTGGAATTGGTCTCTAACTAGCTTTGGTATCAAAAGGAAAAACCCTAACCCCAGAACAAACACAGAATACCACATCATCAAGCTGTCTCCTACTACCCACAGTAATACAGAAGTTACCACCAAAGAAAGCAAAGAAAAAAGTATTAACTTAAGTTTGAGTTTTCTATGCTTTGTAATTATCAAAAAAAGCAAAAGTAGGTTGGATGATATTTGAAGTGATGATACCAAAACTGCTACTAAAGCCTCAGCAGTTGTAAATGCACTCAATACGATAAAGTAAGACAAAATTGTTGATGGAAGTGATAAAGCTAACACTAGTATAAACTTTTGACTTTTCTTCAAACTTCTCAGAGATACTTTTCCAATTACTCCTAAAGACCTCAATGATAAAAAAATAGACAATATAGGAAACAAAGTTGACATAAACAAGACAGCCTTTACTACTGTCTCATACACCGAAGTCAAAAGAAGAAGAATAGGAATTACTGATAGAAATATATTGATTTTAACAATCACTCCAACCATCTCATAATTATTATTAAAGAGCCTCAACCGTTTATCAATTTACCTGAACTTTTCGTTTAGAGACCTCAACCTCTAACACAACCCCAAACTATAATCTCTAAATTGCACTATGATAACCTAGAAATTATTGATTTTATTGACATCATCTTGGTAGGTAAGCCGTAGAGATTTATAAAACCTTTTGCATCAGTGTGATTATATAATTCAACACCCTCAAATGATGATACCTCTGGATCGTATATTGAATATTTACTTTCTCTAGAGATAGGTGTAATATTACCTTTGTATAATTTAAGCCTCACTTTTCCAGATACAAACTTGTTTATCTCATCAAAGAAATTATCAAGAGCATACCTCAACGGATGGAACCATTTGCCATAATAGACAATCTCTCCATACCTTACAGACAACATCTCTTTCATTGAAACAACATCTCTATCCCAGACAAGTTGAGACAGAATGTTGTGAGCGTTCATTAAGATGGTAAATCCTGGAGTTTCATACACTCCCCTTGATTTTATACCAACCAGCCTATTCTCAACTATATCAATCCTTCCAATACCATTCCTACCCCCTATGTCATTAAGTTTATCAATAATCTGGTAAGACTCTAGTCTTTGCCCATTAACAGAGATAGGCACTCCATTTTGAAATTCTATTTCAACCTCTTCTGGATGGTCTGGTGCTTCCTCTGGAGACTTGGTCATCTTAAACATCTCTTCATCGTAAGGTCTAGAAGGATCTTCTAGTATTCCTCCTTCATAACTAATATGCACTAGGTTTGGGTCCATACTATATGGTTTCTTCAATGTTACATCAACTGGTATTCCATTTTCTTGAGCATATTTTATCATATCACTTCTGCCTTTGAACCTTTTAAGAAAATCATCATCCTTCCAAGGAGATATAATGTTAAGTTCTGGTGCTAGTGCCTTGTAAGCAAGTTCAAACCTCACTTGATCGTTCCCTTTACCTGTCGCACCGTGAGCAACTGCTTGAGCAGACTCCTTGATAGCAATTTCTACCTGCTTTTTAGCTATGATAGGTCTAGCCATTGATGTTCCAAGAAGGTAGTTCTCATACCTCGCTTCTGCCTTCAATACTTTCCAAACAACCTCCTCAACAAACTCACTCCTCAAATCTTCAACATAAACTTTGCTAGCACCAGTCTTTAGTGCCTTATTTTTAATTTCCTCAAGGTCCTCATTTTGTCCCAGATTAGCAACGAACGCTATAACATCAGCATTGTATCTCTCTATCAAGTATTTCAGTATCACAGAAGTATCCAAACCACCAGAATAAGCCAAAACTATCTTCATACCACAAGTCCTGCCTAAAACTAAATAATGTTATGCCATTTTTTCAACTTCCCTGCTCCTAAGATACCTAATTTTGAATTTTAGACTTTATCCTAAAATAATATACAAGTTCAAATATAAAAGTAAGTTATCATTATAATTACAAAGTAAAGTTATGGAGTATAGGCAATTAGGCAAATCAGATATTAAAGTCTCTGTTATAGGATACGGTGGATGGGAAATAGGATGGAAGGGATACGACTTATCTCAACTTGAACATACAATTATTGAAGCAATACGATTGGGCATAAACCTTTTTGATACTGCCCCTGTTTACGGTTTTGGCAAGTCAGAAGAAATCTTAGGGAATATACTCAAACCTTTCAGAGATAAGGTAATAATTGCTACCAAGGTTGGTTTGAGATGGGATGATAATGGTAATATATCTAATAACCTTAAAAGAGATTCAATAATGTATGAGATTGATATGAGTTTAAAAAGACTAGGTACTGATAGAATAGACCTATACCAAGTCCACTGGCCCGACCCAAACACTCCACTGAAGGAGACTTTCTCAACATTAAGAGACCTTCTTGATGATGGTGTTATCTCCTATGTAGGAGTATCAAACTTCGGCCCCAATATGATTGAAGAAGCACTCAACTACTGTCCTATAATCTCAAACCAAATTGTCTATAACTATTTTCAAAGAGGCATAGAAAGAGAATTGATAGGATACTGTGAAAGCAAAGAGATCTCTATAATCGCCTACAGTCCATTATGTCAAGGATTAGCATTAGGTATTTACGATGAAAAAACTAACTTTTCTCAAGATGATAACAGATTGCTTAATCCTAGTTTTGGTAGAAAAGAGAGATATGTAAAAAATGTTAAGATGTCTAAAAAAATTATTGAGTTATCCAGAGAGATCAATATCAAGCCATCTACACTAGCGTTAAGTTGGGTTTTAAGACATAAATCTATCTCGTCTGCTCTTGTAGGAACTACTAAAGTTGATCATCTACATGAAAACATTAAGATTATTAAATTAGACGATAACATTATTAACAAAATAGACGATATACTCAATGACCCTGAGTTATTCTACTGATACATTAACAGGACCCTGAAACTAGTCAGGATCCTGAAAAGATGACTAACATATCATTTTTTCTCTTCATCAACTACCTTATAGTCAGTATCAACAACCTTCTCATCATTTTGTTGTGAAGAACCTGTTGAAGATGAAGTGTATGAAGATGATCCTCCTGACGATGTAGGACCCGCATGCCTGTATAGTTCTTGACTTATCCTGTATGTTACATTTGTGACTTCTTCCATAGCTCTCTTTATGGTATTGGCATCATCTGAATTCATACTTTCTCTTAGTTTGCTTATTGCTCTCTCAAGGTCAAGTCTATCTTGCTGACTCATCTTATCACCCTGTTCCTTCAGTAGTTTTTCCGAAGAATACGCTATACCATCAGCTTGATTTCTAAGTTCTATGAGTTCTTTCCTCTTTCTATCCTCCTCAGCATGCTTCTGTGCTTCATCCACCATTCGTTTTATTTCCTCTTCGGTTAGGTTAGTAGAATTAGTAATTCTGATACTCTGTTCTTTTCCAGTTCCCAGGTCTTTTGCATAGACTGTTAGGATACCGTTTGCGTCAATGTCAAATGTAACCTCTATCTGTGGAATACCTCTTGGTGCAGGTGGAATACCATAGAGTTCAAACCTACCTAGACTCCTGTTCTGCGATGCAAGTGGTCTCTCACCCTGTAGCACATGGATTGTAACTGCGGTTTGATTGTCCTCCGCAGTCGTGAATACTTGAGATTTTCTCACTGGTATGGTAGTATTCCTTGGTATGATAACTGTCATAACCCCACCAAGTGTCTCAACACCTAGAGACAAAGGTGTAACATCTAGTAATAGAATGTCCTTGACCTCACCCTGTAGTATTCCTGCTTGTATCGCAGCTCCAACGGCGACAACCTCATCGGGATTAACTGACTTGTTAGGATCCTTCTTGAAAAAGTCCTTTACAAGACTCTGTATAAGTGGAACTCTCGTTGAACCACCAACTAATATAACTTCATCAATATCATTCACAGAAAGACCAGCATCTCTCAACGCATCCTCACAAGGTTTTAGTGTCCTCTCTGCAAGATCCCTTATCAAAGCCTCAAATTTAGCCCTAGTCAGTGTTTTAATCAAGTTTTTCGGAGCACCATTTACAACCGCTATGAAAGGAAGGTTAATCTCCGTCTCCATCTTTGATGAGAGTTCTATCTTTGCTTTTTCTGCTGCTTCCTTTATTCTTTGAAGTGCTATTCTATCCTGAGATAAATCAACACCTGTCTCTTTTCTAAACTCATCAATCAACCAATCCATTATTCTTCTGTCAAAATCGTCTCCACCTAGATGTGTATCTCCATTAGTTGATCTCACCTCAAATACTCCTTCTCCTATCTCAAGTATAGATATATCAAAAGTTCCTCCACCTAGATCATAGACTGCTATCTTCATCTCCTTTCCTCGTTTAGAAACTTCCTTGTCAAGACCGTAGGCCAGTGCCGCTGCAGTAGGCTCATTAAGTATCCTTTCAACTTTGAGACCCGCTATTATACCTGCGTTTTTGGTAGCCTGTCTTTGAGCATCGTTGAAGTATGCAGGAACGGTTATAACTGCTCTTTCTACTTTTTCACCTAGATAATCCTCTGCAGCAGACTTGAGTTTCATCAGTATCCTAGCAGATATTTCCTCAGGGGAGAAATCACCTGCGATAGTTCTAACTCTAACACTATCACCATGCGGAACAACTTTGTAAGGAACTCTTCTCCTCTCCTCCTCAGTCTCCTCAAATCTTCTACCCATAAACCTCTTTATTGAATAGATAGTATTCTCAGGATTCACTATCATCTGATTTTTGGCAGGAGCACCAACCAGAACCTCATTCTTTTGAGTAAATCCAACAATAGAAGGAGTAGTCCTGCTACCTTCTTGATTCTGTATAACAACAGGTTTTCCACCTTCCATCACCGCAACAACAGAGTTTGTTGTTCCAAGGTCAATACCTATAATCTTTTGAGCCATACATACCTCCCAAAAAATAAAAAGACGCCTCCCCGTATGTACTACGAGGAGGAAGATACACCCCCACTCCCAGTCTCCTTTTCATCTTGAGACTTATTTTCTAACTTTTTCCTTCTCTTCTGAACCTTAACCTTAGCAGACCTTATCACCTGATCATACATCTTATAAGCCTTCTGATACTCCTTCAAAACAATATCCTTATCCTCCTCATTCTGAACTTCAACTTCTTCAACCTCTATAACCTCACTTATGTTTGGATCAAGGATCTTTCCTTCAACATCAACCTTCACAACACCATATTTCATTAAAACATTCAAAAGTTCCTTGTGAATAAGCTGTATTCCTACAAACAGATCCTTAGCAGTTCCATCAATATTCGCACTGTTTATCATCTCAACAGCTCTATCAAAGTTGTCAATAACTGGCAGTAAATCAAGAACCAAATCTTTAGTAGCAAATCTCACATACTCCACCTTTTCCTTATTTACCTTCTTCTTGTAGTTATCAAAATCTGCAGCAATCCTCTTTATCAGTTCTTCATACTCCTTTATCTTCTTATCCTTCTCATCAATCTCCCTCTTAAGAGAGATTATGAAATCTTTTATTTTCTTAACCTTCTCAGAAACTTCCGGTCTAGCACTGTCTTTCCCAGCAGCACCAGAAGAAGACATTCCTTGACTCTCATCAGAGATAGCGCTTTGGTCCTGTTGTTCTAAACTCATCTCTGTAGTTTCCTTGTTTATATCGTGTTCAACATATTTTTCAGGTCTAGCATCCTCAGTATTATGATGTTCCTCAAACCTTTCCCTCTCTTGCATTCAATCCTCCACCTACACCTATAAATATACAAACTATGTGCCAAATTTGCTAAAGACAATCTTGATTGATAAATACTGTTTTTAATATAACTTGCTACCAGGATTATTAACTACAGATACAAATAGACTTTCTAATTTTCTACGATATAAACCTTGTCAAAAAATTTATGAACCTTAAATTATATCTAGTGAGTGAAAATTTGGTATATAAAAAATACCTATTGTGTATAAAATATACACTTATGAAAAACTAAAGGTTTTTGGTCAGATAACGAGAATATAAATGAAATGCTAGGCAAGGACGCCTAGTGAAAATACATCAAGGAGGATGTGTATGATAATCAACCATAACATCAGTTCAATTTTTGCCAACCGAATGGTTAAGATCAAAGGTTGGGATGTAGATGGCAACATTGAGAAGTTGTCATCTGGAATGAAAATCAACAAAGCAGGTGATGATGCTGCCGGTCTTGCAGTGTCTGAGAAGATGAGAGCTCAAATTAGAGGGCTTAGAAGAGCCGAAATGAACGCTGAAGATGGTATCTCATTCATCCAAGTCGCCGAGGGATATCTTGAGCAAACAACCAATGTGCTTCAAAGGCTAAGAGAACTTGCAGTTCAAGCATCAAACGGTATTTACACCGATGAAGACAGACTCTATATTCAGGTTGAGGTATCAGCTCTTATAGCAGAGATAGACAGAATTGCTTCTCATGCCCAATTCAACGGGATGAACTTACTAACAGGTAGGTTCGCTAAGTTCACTGGTGAGAACAATGTAACTGCAAGTATGTGGTTGCATATTGGAGCCAACATGGATCAAAGAATTCAACTCTATATCGGAACGATGAATTCACAAGGACTTGGACTAAAGAACCCTGTTGGTAACCCTCTAACCGCTTCTTTCATAGCACTATCAACACCTGATAAAGCAAACGCAGCAATAGGTTTAATTGACAGAGCACTTTCAAGAGTGAACAAACAAAGAGCAGACCTAGGTGCTTATCAGAATAGGCTTATGTACGCAGCAAAATCATTGCTAACAGGATACGAAAACATGCAGGCAGCAGAATCAAGAATTAGAGATACAGACATGGCTTACGAAGTAAGTGAATTTACCAAGAACCAGATACTACTTAACGCAAGTCTATCACTACTAGCACAAGCTAATGCTAGACCACAAGCTATACTAGGATTACTTAGAGGTTAATATATGGGGGTAATAACCCCCTCTTTTCAAATGATACTACCAGTAAATTTTAGTCTATAGATTCATCTATAAAAGCACTTCCAACAACGGTATCACCAGAGTAAAGAACGGCAAGTTGTCCTGGTGTGACACCGAATTGCTTCTCCCTGAACGTAACTTTAATTCTTTCTCCATCTAGTATTTCAACATTCGCTAACTCACCACTACTCCTGTATCTAATCTTAACACTAAACAAACCACCTTGAACAGGTTTATTCCATATCCAATTCAACTTAGAACCAATAAGACCTGTAAAATCCGCATTTTCGGAAACAACCAAAGTATTACTATCAAGATACTTGTATTTTACATAAACTTTTTTACCAACACGAACCCTTAATCCCCTTCTCTGTCCTATCGTGTAAAATTGTATCCCTTCATGACTACCAACAATATTACCAGTATCATCAAGGATCAAACCTTGATTTTTAACTATTCCCTGATCTAGCAGAAATCTATTTATATCATCACCAGGAACAAAACACAAGTCTTGACTTTCCCTTTGGTGAGGCTTAAGAGGTAATCCGGCCTCTTTTGCTATAAGTTTTACCTCTTCCTTTGTTAAGTCAGAAAGAGGAAAGATTACCTTAGAGAGCTGGAACTTTGTAAGCCTTGCTAGAAAGTATGACTGGTCCTTGATTTTATCCCTCGCCTCTTTTAGAACATACTGACCATCAATACTCTCAACCTTCGCGTAATGACCGGTAGCAATGAAATCTGCTCCTTTTGATAATGCATACTCAAGAATGTATCCAAATTTGAAGTATAAATTACAATTTACACAAGCATTAGGTGTCCTACCTAAACTGTACTCTCTGATGAAAGGATTTATTATCTTTGTCTTGAATAATTCTTTCACACTTATGACTTCGTGCGGTATCCCTAGATATCTACACACATACTCGGCGTATTTAACCTCGTCAATTGAACAGCACTTTCTTTCCCCTTCAACTCCTGACAGGACTAGTGTTATACCTCTCACATCATATCCCCACTCCTTGAGAAGAAACGCTGAAACACTACTATCAACCCCACCACTCATTCCTACATAAACAATAGACATAGGTTATAAATATAATAAATTTAACCTGCTAAACATTAGTCTAACCATCAAAAACACATCTCACTAAAAATATATCCTCTTAAATCCCATCTCCCTAGCCACATTTAAAACATCGTAGAATTCATCCAGATATATTCTTCTTTTCAACTCCTCATACTTGTATGCTTTAAAAAGAGGTCTATACTGATCCATTATATTTATGAAAGTATTCAAAGATACTTCCTCAGCAATAAACCTCAAAATTTCATAAGAACCTGCTATCCCTTCAGGTAACACTAAATGTCTGATAATCAATCCTCTAACAGCAATACCATTTTCTACTATTAAGTCTCCAACTTGTCTGTGCATCTCTTTTACAACAGACTTAGCAACCTCAAAGTAGTTAGAAGCATACGAGTATTTAACAGCAAAGTTATTGTTGGAATATTTCAGATCTGGCATGTAGATGTCAAATATACCTTCCAAGAGTTTTAAAACCTCAACAGAATCGTATCCACTTGAGTTATAAACCAGAGGAACTCTCAAACCCTTCTCAATCGCTATACCAACTGCCCTAACTATTTGAGGAACTTGATGCGTAGGAGTGACAAA
Organism: Spirochaetota bacterium; assembly: GCA_025061835.1. Taxonomy (NCBI): domain Bacteria; kingdom Pseudomonadati; phylum Spirochaetota; species Spirochaetota bacterium. The sequence goes on along the minus strand of JANXAC010000004.1, from coordinate 59,670 downwards.
ATTTATGTTATGACAACCTAATTCTTGCAGTTTAATCATCATATTTGCGAGAGTTTCAAAATCTACCTCCACACCCCTCATAAGTTGAGATATCTGGTAATTTTGGCAATACACACATGCTATATTGCAACCCGTAAAGAATATAGTCCCAGACCCTCTTACTCCAACGAGCACATCTTCCTCACCAAAATGAGGCGAATAAGATGAGACCATAGGATAATAACCCACTTTACAAAAACCCTTCTTACCACCAACCCTATCAACACCACAATTTCTAGGACAAACTCTACAAGTATTTAAAAACTCAAATAACTCATCTATCCTTTCTCCTATCTCGGACTTACTCAAGTTTAGATAAGAAGGAACAAACCCCATAAAACTATTTAATACCTACCACCAGATAGGTTTCAAATTAAAAAACGTAACTCTGGAACATCTAAAATAAGCTCTCAAATATCACTCCAAACTAACTTACCAGAACAGATTGTGTATCTTACTTTACCCTCCACTCTCAAACCTATGAAACAGGAGTTTTTACTCTTTGACACAAAAAAATCTTCTGCTATAATACTCTCACTGTTTGGGTCAAATATAGTAATATCCGCATCACTACCTACCGAAAGATGTCCTTTATCTTTAAGTCTTAGAATTCTTGAAGGATTGTAAGAAAACAACTTTACAAGCTGAAGCAAGCTAATCTCATTGGTTTTCACAAGGTAGGTATATAACACAGGTAGCGCTGTCTCAAGACCTATCGTTCCAAATGGTGCTTCCTGTATAGTTAAAGATTTTTCAAACTTCGTGTGTGGTGCGTGATCCGTTGCTATAACATCTATAGTTCCATCTTTCAAAGCCTCTACCAACGCTCTTCTATCTTCCTCACTTCTAAGCGGGGGATTCATCTTCTTGTTAGTGTCAAGATGTGATGTTATACTATCATCCGTAAGTATAAGATGATGTGGAGTAGCCTCTGATGTTATATTTATTCCTTCCTTCTTAGCCCATCTAATTAGTTCAACAGATTCCTTCGTTGATATGTGTTGAAGATGAATATAAGAATTTGTTTCTTGAACAAGTAGTATATTTCTTGCGACTGCTATACTCTCACTACAATTTGGTATTCCTTGTAGCCCGAGTTCTAGAGACTTTCTGCCTTGATTTATAACTCCGTTTTCAGATAAAGATACCTCCTCCGGATGTTCAAAGACCAAAACGTCAAAGTTTTTTGCGTATGTAAGAACCCTGTGCATAACCTTCGCATCAGATATTGGCTTTCCATCATCAGTGAATATATAGCATCCTAAATTTTTCATTAATCCCATCTCTGTTATTTCTCTTCCTTCCATACCCTTAGTAGCATTACCTGACTGTATAACATTCACAACAGCCTTCCTTGATATTCTACTTATGACATCAAAATAAACCTCTGGACTATCTATTCTAGGTGTAGTGTTAGCCATAGCGACAACTGTCGTTATACCACCTTTCGCTGCAGCCCTCGTGCCAGTATCTATCGTCTCCTTGTTCTCACCACCCGGCTCTCTCAAGTGAACATGTAAGTCAATGAAACCCGGAAATACATACATACCTCTCGCATCTATCTCATACTTACATTTCAGGTTTCTACCCACCTCAACAACCTTACCGTCTGAAATAAAAATATCCAACTCCTCACCATCAATACCATTTTTATAACAAAAAACCTTCCCACCCTTTATCAGAATATCGCCCATACATATCTCATTCTAAATAACAATACCTTGATTTTTCATTTTATGTTCCTTATAGAAACTATGTCAATTCCTTCAAGAGTTGGATTTATGAACACAATCTTTTATCTTTTTATCCATACCAGATATATGGGATTTTATCCATTCAACGAGAATCTTTTGAGATTTTTGAATTAGCTCACTGGTCAAACCTTTTGTTTTTAGGTCAAACTTAAGTTTTCTGGCTTCCATAACGAAAAATTGATGTTGCATTTTTTGAATATCTAGGATCGGACATTTGTGCTGATCCATTAGATTCTCTTCATCTGAAAAGTGAGATTGAGCATAATCCAACATAAAATCAAAAATATTCTCAAGTTCAGAGGCTAAAACATTGCTATCAGAAACCGATATAGCGTCAATAAATTTATTTATCCTATCAATAAGTTCTCTATGCTGATCATCTATTAGCTCAACTCCAACAATTAGATCAGGTGTAAGAGATAACTTTTCCATATTTACCTCCTAATATGATAATATAATTCTGGATACACTAGAAACAAAGTGTAATTACTATTAGTATAGAACAAAGTTTTATCCTTAATCCTCAGTAGCCCAAAGGACTATACCCATTCCTCCACCAATCTGGTTTTTATTGAAGCTATCATAGAAAGCCATGTTGTAGAATAGTCTTATTCCAAACCAATTGAATTTTAGGTCAATGCCTGCGTTGAGTAGGTAGTCATTTCCTAACCTAAACCTTAAAGGTTCATTTATTAGTTGAGAGAAACCTGTTCCAAAAGAGCCGAACAATGAAAACTGTTTGACAATAGGGATTCTTAAAGTAACCTGACCAAAACCAAACCATCCTAGGTATGCAGCCCCCTGATAGACCTGAGAAGAATTAACATTATAGTATCCACCAAAGGAGAAACCAAGTATAGGTAAGAAAGATATGTGTATTTTAGCACCAATTGGTATGTTCATATTTGTTGTATAGAAATCTACACCGCTAGGTATTAGGAAGGAACCGAAAATCTCAAATCCTACACCAGTCCATGCCCTTTGCATTCTAGTCCACCAAGGTAAATCTGCTTTTCTCTTTTCTATCTCTTCTTGTAGTTTCAACCTTTTAGCTCTCTCTTCCCCCTCTCGCTTCTTTTCCTGCTCGAGTTCCACTATACGGGAAATTATATCATCCTTAAGTTTTTTGAAGAAAGGGTTTTCCTTGAACTCTGATATTTCTATATACTCAAGTGCTTCTTTATACTTCCTTATAGCGCTATCATATTCTTTTATGCTAGCAAGTCTTACTGCTTCCTTAAGAATAGGTTTTATTTCCTCATAAGCTTTTCTTGCTTCTCCCATCTGCTCTTCTTCTGACATCTTTGAAATTATTTCTTCATATTTTTGGTTGAGTCTAGACTCAAAAGCCTTAACTTGATCCAAGAAGTATAACTTCGATAATCTTATCTCCTTTATTGCTGATGACAAAACATCAATAGCATTAGTATAGTTCTTTTTCTTATCAAGATCATCTACATTCACTAGAGTTACTTCAACCTTATTACTGATGACCTCAATACCAAGGGGTATATAGTTGGAAATCAGTGTATTTCTTATCTTCATTACATCTGCTTCAATCTCAGGAAACTCAACAACATACTCATCAACCATCTTGATACTATCTTCATACAGAGATGAAGCAGCGGATTTTTCTCCCCTAGCTACCAGTCTATCTATCTGAACAAGCGAGTTTGAAACCTTTGAATTTAGATTCGCAAAAGCAAGTTCTCTATACTTATCTTTGACAATACCTTTAACTTGATCCTTACCCTGTTGCGACAGTGATGAGGCATCAACTTTCTTGAAGAACTCTCTTATAACCTTAATACCTTCTTCATAAGCACCAACCCTTGAAAAAGCATCTGACCTCGTAACAACATCATTAGCTTCCCTGCTAAGAATAGCAAATTCTACCTCAGGCGCAATCTGCCTTTCCTTAGTAACTACGAAGTTATATAGACTCAAGACCTCTTTAGAGAAGTTTGTATATCCAGAAGATATTATCTGCTCTTTTACTTTTCTTATCATATCGTATGCATCTACGTAGTTACCATTTGATACAAGTGTATCAATAGTAGTTAAATCACTATTAGCTTGTTCAATAACCTCGGATTCGCTCAACCCGGGTGTCATCTGAATAGTTATAGGTATTATATTATCAATCTTATCTGGGAACGAAACATTAGTATATACTGTCCTAAAACCTCTCTTTAAAAGTTTCATAACAAAGTTTCCAAGTTCAACATTAACAACACCATCATTTTCACCGTAGTACTCCTCGTTCATATATATGCTCACATTCTGAACTGGTAGAGTGTTTATGAATAGCTTAATAGGTGCCTCTTTAAGCTTGTATGAAAGAGAGTTCTGAATATTAGGAAGTATATAAAGGTTCGTTTTGACAGCCTTGTATCCTTCCTTCTGAATGAAAATAAACGACCTTCTTGAAGAGATACTCCTGAGAAGAAGTCCGTCAAGACCAGTTTTTCCAACAATCCTACCATCTATCTTCACTATCGCATCAATTGGATCAGTAAGGATTAACAAGTCTCCGTAAAGTGGGGATAGATTTTGAACGACATTGTTTATCTTTGCCATTGACGGTAAAAATGTTATAGTAGCGTTGTTGAAACCTACTTCCTGTGCTACTATATCAATCTTTGCCTCCCTACCTTGATCCACCCTTAAAGAGTATGGAGTAGTACCTATGTTTCTACCTTGATATGATACTATTGCTTCCCTACTTTGTGGCGTTACTATATATACAGGAACTTTCTTAGGGGATAGACTAACTCTCAATGTCACCTTTTCGTCAGAAGTTATATTGATATTCGTTCTAAATGCCTCAAAACCATTCTTAAATACTGTTATGGTATGGATACCCCTTGTCAAACTCCTTGAATAACTACCTGCTGTTACAATCCCTTCAAGTTTTCTGTTTATGACAACGTAGGAATTGTTATCTGCTATTATATTTACACCAGCACCTACTCTCTCTAGGTTTATGTAGTAGTAATTAAGTTGATTTGGTTTCACTTCAATCTGGGCAGACTTGAGTAGTGTTGTAGGTGTCTGTTGGAAGATCAAATTCTTTACTCCTTCGGTTAGGTTTGTTGTCAATGGTGTTGTTCCAAAGATATTACCTTCTGCTATTATAAGAGGAACACCTTTTACATTAGCATCTATATAAACAGTTCCGACTGGAACTGGGCTATCTATTTTCTGTGCTGGTAGAAGGTTGAAACTCAAGTTTATGTTTCCACCAGGAGGAACTAGGATATTCGTTATTATAGGTTGAATGCCAGAAGCAGATACTAAAAGAGTGTATTCACCTTCGTTAAGAGTATTCTTACCAGGTTTCAGTTGAAGATTATCAGGCTTCACTAGTATTGACAGATCCTTTGGTGTAGGCTTGACACTGATATTTACCGTTGCTGTCCTTTTAGGATCGTAATAATAGAATTTCCAAGCATTAAGCAAATCAACCATGTTTTCCTTAACCTGTAGTAAAACACTATCCCTGTCTTTCAAGATCGCAAGAGGTATATCAACATTCTTTCTATTTACTGCCTTACCTGTTTGGTCAAGATATTGAATACTTACTTTAAGAACATTACCTGCTACGCTGTAAGATGAAATTACAGCACCTTTTATATCTGGAATAAGTTTAGTTAATGTTGAGAGTGCTTGAGCATTGAGTGTAGTTATCTTTAGTTTAGGAAGTGGTTTCGGAACACTCGGCTTACCTTTAACCATAACCACATTAGTATTCGTAGCATTCACTATATCAACCACAGAATTATACCAATCCTGCGCAGTAGTTATATCTATATATCCATATGGTAAAATATCTGAAAGGTCATTAAGAGAATATGTAACTAGAGTATTCACAAAGTCAATATCTTCTTGGCTTAATGTAACCTTGCCCTTGAGCGGAGTTTCACTAACGATAAGCACATTAGAAAACGAACGTAAAGATACAAATAGTGTCAATACCATTAGAATAACTAACCTGACTACCAAAATAGCATTCATACCTACACTCCTCCTATCTTCATTCATTCTTAAATAAAATAACTCCTCTTTTCAAGAAAACTAAAACCTTTCGTAAAATGTATTTTAAAAATACTCTCAATTAAAATATCCTCCAGGCTTGATAAGAAGATGAAGACACTTAATGTTATTACTTCAGCCGTCAAAAATGTCCTCAAGAGAGTTATCTCACACATAAATTCTAGTTATATACCTTTAAAGAGATACGATATAATGGTATATAAGGATCTAGCAATAAGCTATGTAGTTTCGTTTCTCATAATCTCACTGGTTGTGTGGTTAAAGGAGGTATACCTAATATATGTTCAATATATTCAGAAAGGCGCACAACTCACTACTACCTTAAGCATATTCTTTTACAGTCTTCCTTTCACGATGGCTATAACGATACCTGCAGGTATGATAATGGCAACTTTGCTTACCTTTAACAAACTCTCACTCAACCTAGAGATACTTGTCTTGAGGTCCAGTGGCATTAGGAAAACAAGACTATTCTTACCAGTTCTGGTATTCTCATTACTTATAGGAAGTATAACCTACACTTTCTTTGACACAGTTCTGATAAAAGGTAATGAAATGTATATAAGGTCAATGATAAAGATGAGAGTTGAAAAACCTTTTATTGACATAAACCCCGGGGAGTTTCCCAAGATTGGAGACTTCAATATTGGTTTTGAGGAACTACAAGGTGGTGAGATGAAAGGTGTTGAAATATATCAGAAAACCAAAAACAGTGAGAAAATAATTAAAGCAAATACAGGAAGAATAATATCAACTGGCGATGTTCCTTACTATTCTATTCTACTGTTTAACGGAACTTACATTGACAAATCATCCGATGGCAGTATATTCTCATCACAGTTTAAGGAAGCTGAATTAAGAATAGACTACGAAGTATCCTACATTCCAACCTACAACACAGAACTCCAACCAAGACTTATGTCAAGATACAAAACCGAAAAGATAATTGAAAAAATGAAGGAACAAACGAACTTAAAATCAACACTTAAGACTTTATCCTCACTGAATGAAAAACTAATTGAAAACTATAAAAAGATAATTACAACCTTACCTGAATATATTTTCTCACTTCTTAAGGATGAAAATGCTAGAGAAAACGCTAAAAAACATTTTAATTCAACATTAAGCAATATTTCAGAACTAAGTATAAAAATAAAGTCTCTCAATACCTCCCCAGAAATGGTAAATTACAATATATTTATCTTTGAGCAGCATAAGAAGACATCAATACCTGTGTCAGCAATTGTTTATGGGCTCATAGGTTTTGTATTCGGAATAATGGTCAAGGTTAGAACTGGAAAAGGTGGTTCTCTCATAATCGGTATAATTATTATACTTATACAAACTTACCTTACTTTCATCTCAGAAATACCCATTAGAAACGGAGATCTAGACCCAGTTATCGGTGCTTGGTGGTCAAACATTGTTCTAACAATACCCGCATTATATTTACTACTTAGAGAAAAAGCATAGTGTTCTTGAACTATAAAGACAACTCTAGACTGTTAATCATCTAGAATAAACCATCCTAACTTGCTTTAATGACCAACACTCATAAAACGATAAATTTTCAAAATTTATGGATAATGTCTAATACCTTGAAGTCAAGATCACAAAGACCAAGACATCTTCAAACTACAAACTTATCAGACTACATTTATGGGGCCTTCAGAGAGCCCATTCAAGAACTGTCTTATGTATTCATTACCGTTTCTAATCATATCTTCAAAGTCTCCAAAGAAGACAATCTGAGAGTTTTCAATCATAATTACTTTACCACTAATTTTCTTCATTACCTCAACGTCGTGAGTGACTACAACTATTGGAATACCAAGGTAGTCTTTTAATTCTATCACTGATGAGATAACATAGTCTGATGTTATTGGATCAAGACCTGTGGTAGGCTCATCAAGAAACAGGATGCTAGGATAAGTTGAGATTGTTCTAGCGAGTGCTACCCGCTTTCTCATACCACCACTCAACTCAGACGGCATTTTGTTTCCTACATTCGGCAGCCCTACCATTTCCAAAACTTCCTTAACTCTCTTCTTCGCCTTATCTCCCGTTATACCTCTAACATTCTCAAGAACGAAAAGAATATTCTCCTCAACATTCATATAGTCAAACAAAGCACCACTCTGAAAAAGAAACCCAACCTCCCTCCACAACTCTTCAAGTTGTCTCTCACTCAAAGATGTTACTTCAACACCGTTCAAAAACACTCTACCCCTGTCAGGTTCCAGAAGCCTAACAATACTCTTTATTAAAACACTCTTACCCATCCCGCTTCGCCCAATAATTAGCAACCTATCACTGTCAATTGAAAAGTTTATGTCCCTCAAAACTTGATGAGAACCAAACGACTTGTAAAGTCCCTCAACTCTAATGATTTCCATAACTATTTTTCAGACCAATGTTTCTCTATTTCCTTAAGTGCTTTATCAATAATATTATACACTTTTCTAGTTGAGTATCCAAGAATTTGTGTAATCTCATCAACAGATAAATCTTGGTAAAATCTTAAGAATATTACCTCTCTTTCATCATTTGGAAGCCTTGAGATTATGTCTCTAACATAGTTTATAGTCTCTATCTCAAACTCATAGGGGTTATATACATAATTCTCTATCCTATAATCTATATCTTTATGCTTCTCAAGGTATTTAATGTAATCATAGCAACAGTTTCTTACTAGCGAGTAGAACCATGGAAAAAATCTTTTTTTAGTGTTGAACTTGTGAATTTTTCTAAAAAGTCTAAAAAAAACTTCCTGAACGAAGTCATCACAGTGGTCTTTGGGTATGCCCATTGTCCTTCCAAAGTCATAGACAAAATTCAAATATTTGTCGTATGCTAGATTAAACGCCTTCTGTTTGCTTTCGTTGCTCTTTTCTATTAGTAATGAAACAATATCATCATCAGATATTATTTCATAGGACATCTATTCCTCTGGAATAGCAGGTATAACTAGTTCAATTCCAACTTCAATCACATCGGGATCTTTTATCTTATCTCTGTTAGCAGTGAATATTTTGGGCCACCACCAATAGGCACCTCCGAATAAATTACCTGCTATCTTTGAGAGAAAGTCACCACTTTTTACAGAGTAAGCTGAGACTTTTTTAGGTGCTGGTGTTACTTTTGTTTCTTTTGTTACCCTAGCCTTCCTATTTTCTATCTCCTTAACCACTAGATTAATCTCTGATTTCTTTAGGGAATATATGTCAAGTAATTGATTAACTCTATCTAGTTTCTCAAGTGAGTCCTCATAATTACCGTTAGTATAGTCTTGTTGCGCTTGGTTATAAAGTGTTTTTATCTCCTGTGCAAGGTTTGAAACCTCAGATTCAAGCGATATTTTGTATTCTTCTAGTTCTTGGTCTGTCATTTGTGATATATTCTTCTGCTCAGTAGGTTTTGCAGTCTCTTCATACATAAGTGCTATTCTCTTATCAGTATCTACCATTTTTGAATATGCTATCTCTTCAATAGACCTAGCAAAATACATAAACTTTATTTGTATCTTATTTATTTTCAACTCTTTCATTCTGCTTCCAGTATTATCTAATTCTTGTTCGTTTCTCTGTCTAAGTTTTCCTGTAAGTTCATCAAGTTTCGCATTTGCTTCTCTGGATTTCTGAATACTATCATCAAGTTTTGCTTCATCCAACAACTTCCTTGCTTCAACTACCAGACTTTCAATTTCCTGAACTTCAGATGAAAGCCACCTTGCGATCCTTTTTAGTCTTTCAGTTCTTGAAGTTGCTCTACCTAGTTCAGTCCTAGCAGTATTCCACTTATCTTTCAGTTCTTTAAGAGTTACTTCAACCTCGGAAATAGTCTTCCTTGAATTCTGTATAGACTCAACATAGTTTGATTTATTGAATAGATCAAGTGAGACTTGGTATGAATTAGTGTAGGAATTGTAACTATCTGGATAAACCACATCCATCCTGAGTGATGAGGATTCTTTTATCAAACCGTCAAGTTTTGTTAGTTCATTCTGCGCTCTTACTCTTCTTGAATTAAGGATTGCAGTTTCTGAATTTGTTATTGATACCAATGCTCTCTTTTTAGCATCCTCGTTCTTTCCCTGCTCAACTAGGTTAGTTGCATCTATATAATTTTTCTTGGCTCTGTCAAAGTCTTCTTTAGCGAAGGTTGGAGCTTCCTCCTTCTGTGCTTGCTCCAGTTTCTCCTTCGCTAGTTTAAGTTCTTCATCAGGTCTTGGAGCAGGACAACCAAGCAGTCCTATTATCACCAACAACAATATTCCAAACGATAGAGTCTTTCTCATATATACCTCCTAAACGATATATAATAATATATAAGTATATACAACTTTTTCTACAATCAAAAGAATTTTTCGCGCAAACCAAGATAAATTTCTAGAATTCGTACTTATCAAAGATGATCTTATTAGCTGCTGATATGCTATCTCCTATGTTGAACTTGTATCCAAGCTCACGTAGTGTGAATTCCAATGCTTGAAGCATCACAACAACATCACCCTTATCAACATATCCAAGATGTCCAAGCCTGAATATCTGTCCCTTCATACTACCCTGACCTCCCGCAATTTCAGCACCATATTTGTTTCTCATAAGCTTTGGAATTTTAGTTCCATCTATCCCTTGTGGAACTTCAACCGCCGTAACTGAATTAGAAAATAGCCTATACTTACAGAAAAGATTTAACCCTATCGCTTTCACACCTTCCCTAACTGCTTCTGCAATCACTCTATGCCTTTTTATAACGTTTTCTAGACCCTCCTTCTTCATAAGTTCTATAGCCTTGTTGAGAGCCATGATCAAAGTTATACCAGGTGTCCAAGCAGTTGTTTTATCCACCAAAGCCTTTTCCTCTTCCTTTAGGTTGAAATAAAATTTTGGTAGATTAGATTTCTCCATATATTTCCTTGCTTTCTCAGATAGCGCAATAAAGGATAATCCTGGAGGTATCATAAATGACTTTTGAGACCCCCCTATTAGAACATCAATACTCCACTCATCCATCTTAACTTCATCGCATCCTACCGATGTTATACCATCAACTATCAGTAAAGCATCTGTCTTCTTAACTATATTTGCTATCTCCTTTAGGTCAGATGATACTCCTGTTGAAGTTTCACAATGCTGAAGCAAAACTGCTTTTGTATCAGGATTTTCCTTCAGTGCTTTTTCAACCTCATCTGGTTCAACACAATATCCGTAGTCCTTCTTTAATGTTATGACATTAAGTCTATAGGACTTTGCTATTTTCTCCCATCTTTCACCAAACTTTCCAAAACTCAAAACTATCACCTTATCCCCTTCTGATAGTGTGTTTTCAACTGCTGCATTCATCGCACCAGTTCCCGAAGATGACAGAATATGGACATGCTGTTTTGTCTGAAACACATACTTTAGCCCTTCCCATGCATTCACAAGCACATCACTGAATTGAGATGTTCTATGATGGAAGATTGGTTTAGACATCTCTGTAAGAACTTCAGGTGGTATCTCAACAGGTCCTGGTGCGTAAAGATGATATTTTACCAACATTCCCATAACTACCTCCAAACCTTCAAAACAGATTTTGTATGTAATGTACAAATTCTTTCAAAGATAGATTTTCTTGTTTTACTCTACTTGCCAAAGCATTATACTCTTGTTTAGGATTTGAATGAATGGTTATGTTAAGCAGAATAATGTCAATCATTCAAAAGATCTCAAAATATAACTATGCCGAAATATCAAAAAATTTTCTTAACATTACCTGGGAATACATAAAAAGTGGATTTGAGTTTCGTAGAATACAAAAATACATCATAAAACAGTTCCTATTCGCATTCCTAGTTTCTTCCGTATCACTCACACTCCTTGCCGTTGTTTTCAACTTAGTGATGGATATGAATTGGTTTCTAGCAAATCCAGATGTTTTGAGAAACAAATTTGAATACATACTCCTAGTTTATGTCCTTAGAGGACCTCATCTCTATTCCTACCTAGCACCACTCTGCATGTTGATAAGCATATCTTATGTCGTTTCAAGAATGTCTAGAAACTTTGAACTAGTAGCAATCGTAAATGCTGGTGTAAGTCTTAAAAGACTTTTTGCCCCTTTCATAACCATAACGATACTAATCTCAATTCTATACTTTCTGTTCTTAGATCAGGTTATGACTGCGGCTGGTAAGGAATCAAGGAAGATAGAAAGAGTTAAGGTATGGGGAGATTTGAGTTTTCTTGACAGTGAGTATATAGAGAACATAAAGGAACCCTTAAAGAGTCAAAACAAACTCGTCACTTATGTAGAGATTGGTTTCGTTTCTAGAAGTGGTGAGATGAGAGATGTAAGAATAAATAAGTTCTACGAATACACCGGAGGTATTGATTTTGAGTCAAAGAGATTTGAGGGAGGATTGGTTCAATACACTATAACTGCTAGATATGGTAAGTGGGATGAAAAAATTAAAAACTGGATACTCTACGATGCTGAAATAACAGAATTTGACAAAAAAACCGAACTAGTATCAAGAAAGAAGTTAAACACATATACTCCTGATTTCAAATTGGACGAACCCAGTTTCTTCTTTCCGATGAAGTATGACTTTATGTTTTTGACTATGTCAGAAATGACTCAAGAACTCAACAAGTCCCTTGCTACAAAATTTGTATTTGGAAGTAGTGGATACTATCAAAGGCTTATGCAGATGCTATCAAGACCTAGTCTATCTTTCTCTCTACTAATATCCGTTTTAATTTCTCTGGGTTTCGTAACAGTCATCTCAAGGAACCTAACATTCGTTAATATGGTCTTCCAGTCTGTTATAAGGTACGTTCTATACTTTATAACATTCCTTGGGGGTGTATGGCTAGGTGAAAACAGGATCTTACCACCAATCGTTGCGGTATGGATACCTAACCTAATATTTGTATCTTATGCAATCTACCTTAACTACAAGGTAAAAACTTGAAAAGAATATTCTTTTTGATTATATACTTTATATACATTTTAAGTCGGAGGATTTGAATGAAAGAGAAGAACTACATAATACCGATGATAGTTGAAACCACAGGCAGAGGTGAAAGAGCATACGATATATACTCTAGACTCCTGAAGGATAGGATAGTGATACTAGGGTCTGAAATCACAGAAGATATAGCAAACTTGATAATAGCGGAGCTTCTGTTTCTTGAAGCAGAAGACCCAGATAAGGAAATCCACTTTTACATAAATAGTCCTGGTGGATTAGTTACTGCTGGTCTTGCTATATACGACACTATGCAATACATAAAACCGGATGTAGTTACAATCTGTCTCGGACAGGCTGCGTCAATGGCTGCGATACTACTATCTGCTGGAACGAAAGGTAAGAGATTCGCCTTACCCCATTCAAGAATCATGATACACCAACCACTAGGAGGAGCACAAGGACAGGCAACAGATATAGAAATACAAGCAAAAGAGATACTAAGAATGAGAGACTTATTGAACAAAATCCTCGCAGAGCATACAGGACAACCACTACAGAGAGTGCAAAAAGATACCGACAGAGATTTCTATATGTCTCCTCAAGAAGCTAAAGAGTATGGAATAATTGATGAAATACTTGTAAAGAGATACTAGGAGTGTGTATATGAAAATAGATATAGACTTAAGTCTAACCAGCAGAATATTCAACCTAGGTAATGTTCAACTCGTCAGTGTTGAGTATGGTGGAATAAAGAATGTTTCCACAGTCGCATGGATAACACCTGTTGAGAAGGACCCTCCGTTAGTTATGCTTTCCCTTGATAAAAGTTCATTTACTTTTGAACTCATAGACAAATCTGGAGAGTTCGCTTTGAATACTCCAACCGCTGAAATACTTGATATTGTCAAAAAGGTCGGGAGTATTTCAGGAAGATACTTAGATAAATTTGAAGAGTTTAAAATACCATACTCAAAAGGTAAGTACATCAATTCACCTATTCTTGATAATTGTATAGCAAATGTTGAGTTTGTTGTGAAATCAATAGTTCCGATGCAAAAACATGCTATGATAATGGGAGAAGCACGACGAGCAACAGTTGAAGATACTCTTTTTTCAGACCACTGGCTACTAGAAGAAAAGGATATAGTCCTGATACATCACGCAGGCGCTAACTACTTCTGCACAACAAGATTTTTAGTTGAGATAAAAAAGTAAATTTTAACTACTCTCTTGACTTTAAAATCATACACTAGTAGTTCAATTAGATTCCAAAACTATCACCATACTTGAGATTTTTATTTCACTCATATGGTCTCTACCTAGACTGAAAAGTATTCCTCTTAACAACCATCTAAAGTTTCTGCTGTGAGGTGAAGTTTTTAAACTGATGGATAATATCCAGAACAAAAGATAGTAAGTAAAAAGTAAGTCTATCCATTAACCTAGATGAAAATTTGAACTTGCATCCTAGTTCACTCAGAGCACAAAAAATCATAAACATCAAATAAAATAGTTCAAATATTATTTCTAGATGGTACCTCTGTAGTCCTCAATCATCCTAACCTTTACTTTTATCTTTGAGACAATCTGTTCAACATTCTCCTTTAGTTCATCAATTGACGAAGGAGGTAATAGGTGGTTACTATACCTACTCTCATTCACGATATCAGAAATAAACTCAAGGTTTTTTAGAAACTCCGGAAGATAATTCTTTAGAGCACTACAATACTCCTCAACACCCATGTTCCTCCTGTATGGCAGGATATAGGAAGTGTATGATAACATATTAATAAATATCTTGACTATTGTCTCAATCTCTTGCATCTTCTCTTCCGAGACTTCCTCTTTATACACTTGCATTGATTTTATCAATTCTTCTTCTAGTCCTTCGGGGATAATGGGCCTTCTACGCCTCGTGAAAAGCCTCACAAGAAGGTTATAAATTCCCGTTATTACACGCTGAACGAAGTATGCAAAAATCTCATAAACCTTCACAAAGAAACCCAGTATAGGAACGTCTTTAACCTTAAAGACATTTTTAAGAAGGAAGCCGATCACTATCATAACTCCAAGAAGTAGGAGAAAGTATTGTAAAACCAGAGGTATTATCCACCAACCAATCCTTTGTTGCGGTGTTGGTTGAACCGGTTTTGGGGTGTATTCGTTCGTAACAGTCTCTGTCATCAGACGCTCCCTTATTCTCCTTATCTCCTCTTCTTCAACCTTCCTCTGCGCTTCTGTTATCTCTGAAACTCTTGACTTTATAAACGAATTTATTTGTTTTGAAACCTCTCTTGCTATAAAAAATGTTAGTGTTGTTGCAAGTATTGATACTATCATTATTACAGCAACATACCTTATTGAAAATCTCGTTATAATAGGCATAAAATTAACTGAACTGATGTTTATCTTCTTCAGAAACATATCTTCAAGTAGATACATCTTTGAGGTATTTACAAGTAGTGTTAGGAAGGAAGCAATGAATAAAAACATATATACAAGTGTTAGAATATTCGTCGCTGAAAGAAGAATAAGGATTGACATGATTGTAAGCATAACTATGAAAGTTGCAAGCACACCTCTGAAAGTAGTTCTAAGGCTATGTTTTTCAAAGAACTTCTCATCAAAAATCTCATCAATCTTTACATTCTCCGATAGTGAGTTTGCGGTCGTTGTCAGAACTTCGTAAGGGAAGTTCAAAAGCCTTACAACATGTCCATTCGTTAGTCTTATCATTATCCAGAAAACTACTGATATACCAAAGTTTATATCAAAAAAGTATGCTATGTTCCTCTCAAAACTAAAACCCTTTAGGAACATAAAGTTGAAAAGTATGAGTAGTAAGATCTCAAACAGTGTCTCAAATACACTCCTTATGAATTTACCACCAGCAAACATAGAGGAGTTAGTGTATATTGAAAAGGGCAATATAAACACGAAATAAACAGGATACCAGTAGAAAAAAGGAGACTCGTATTTACTTAAAATCCTAACCGTTTCCACCATCGCTCCGAAGAATGAAAACGATATTACGAAAGGTAATAAAGCATATATTATAACTTTCTCCTCAAATATGATATCAAGAGCACTCTTCTGTCTTTTTACTTCCTTAAATTCCATTTTAGGAACCTTCCAGTCGGAAACAATATAAATTTGCTTCTAAATTACAATCAAGAAACTATCATACTTAAAACTACAAACATAGTTTGGATACAACCCTTCGTCAAGACACACACTGTCCTTTTCAGTTATTCTGACACGAATACCTATTAGAGATCAAGTTGAAACATAGCTTTAAATAGTTTTACACTAGACTTTTGAATGGAAGAAGTCATAGACAAAGAACTACTGGATAAATATATACAACTGATACACGACTGGAGTGGGATATATTTTACCAACAGTAATGTATCTGTCTTGAAGAGAAAAATACTTTCTCAGTCAAAACAAGAGGGATTATCACCACATGCTTATTATGAGGTTATACTAAGGGATGAGGATAAACTAACTTCATTTATTGATAGCATAACGACAAATTTTACTAAATTTTTTAGACACTATGAACAGTTTGAGTTTATAAAGAATAAAGTAATACCTGAACTATCAATAAAGAGAGAGCAACAAGGGCTATCAAAGATAAAGATATGGAGTGCTGGCTGTGCAACAGGTGAGGAACCGTACTCACTGCTTATATCTGCTCTGGAGTCATTTGAAGAGAACAATATAAGAATGCGAGTTGAGGTCATAGCATCAGATATAAGCCTGAAGTGTCTTGAGATAGCACAAAAAGGTATATACTCTGAGGAGAAACTTCACGATGTTCCAAAAATAATCATTGATAAATACTTTACAAGATTAGATCAAGGCAAATTTGCAATAAAAGAGGAATTCAAGAAGTATGTTAGATTTGACTATCACAACTTACTTTTTGATAATGGCATAAGAGGAGTAGATGTAGTAATGTGTAGAAATGTGCTTATATATATGGATGAAGAATCTGCCAAGAGGATAGTTGATAACATCTATACATCACTACATAGCGATGGTTATTTATTCTTAAGTCCTACTGAAAGCCTATTTGGTCTTTCAGACAAGTTTAAATCATTCAAAGAACTCAATCTTTTTTACTATCACAAGGCCTAAAGCTTATTAAAATTTCAATGCTCAAACTTCTGCTAGAAACTCTTCTACTAGTGGCAAAGTAAAATTATTCATAATATCCTTCGATCAAACTCTACTTCAATTAATTTGATAGGTATTCATATAGTATTTGATAATTAGTTTTAAGGAGGCATATAATGCCCAATATAACAAACCCATTCATATCTGAAAAGATATACCAGAACTACCAGTTCTACTCATACAGAGTTAGAGATTTCTTTATTGGACTTGGGGTGTTTATTGTAGTATTTGTAAACTATCTTCTAACGCTAACACCTTCCGTAGCAGCAGGAGACCACGGAGAGTTAGCAACTACAACCTACTCTTTCGGCGCTCCACATCCCTCCGGATATCCTATCTTTGCGATACTCGGTAAGTTCTTCACATACTTTCCGTTTGGAAACGTCGCTTACAGAATTAATATGATGTCAGCATTTGCAGGCGCAGCAACTTCATTCGTATTCTTCTTATTTGCCCTAAAAATACTTGGAATAACAAGAAAGCCTGACATTATTAGAAATACACAGGGACTTGACTTAAGGATATACATTCCAGCAATCTTATCTGCGTTGATGTTGGGTTTTTCAAACCTTCTCTGGGACCAATCAATAATAGGAGAAGTTTATTCTTTACATAGTTTGCTAAACGGTTTGGTTCTGATAGTCTTCATGTTCTGGTACGAGGATGTCATATTTAACTACTATCACACAAAGGAACCCTACATCGGCAGTAGATATCTAATCCTACTATTTTTCACGATGGGATTAAGCCTTACTGACCACCATCTATCAGCAGGTTATATAATACCTATAAGTGTTATAATAGTTCTGGTTGTATTTTCTGCACTATGGGGTAAGGTATCATTCAAATGGGGTGATTTACTATCAACAAAATACCTTCTAATAATTGGGTTTATGGTATCACTTGTGATAGCAATAGTGTTGTTCTACTACAACGGCTGGAAGGTTATAGGTCCTATTTCACCACAACAGGCTTATATAATTACCTTTGCTCCTTTAGTTCCTATCCTATTCGCAGGACTAGCTGGGTATCTATACCCTGTCAAACAGGAAGACAAATGGGTAAGAGATATTCTTCAAACATCCTTCTGGGGGTTGTTATTATTTATGATACCAATAGTAGTATTTTACGGATACCTATGGATAAGAAGTGTTGCAATATATGATATGCCAGAGGCAGAGATAAGGATACTAACATGGGGTGAGATAAGGACACTTGATGTTCTATGGACACACATAATGAGAAAACAATATGGAGGTATATCAGGCACACCTCTTTACTACAACCTAGTTCAGTTATGGGATCTTGCGAAAATACACTTCCAGCAGTTTTACATAATACTTTATATACTCCTAATACCCGGTATAATAGGACTGCTCAAAAAAGATATGAACTTTTCATTTTCAATATTATTCATATGGCTTACATTCGTTGCACTATTTGCACTTTTTGTTCAAGGTGAGCCTGTTGAGAGATCTAGAGCCTTTTGGAGTGTATTCCTACTACAATCATACTTTATCGTAGCATTGTTTATCGCTCAAGGTATGCAAACAACTATGGATTGGGTTGAAAAACTTGTAACTAAACGAACCTAACTCAACTGTGACTTGGAGGAGGTATGACTAGAATTATACTAATTTTATCAATAACTCTTCTTGTTATTTTGACCTACGGACAAGAACGAAAACAAAGTAACACAGATACTAATAAAAGTCAGGACCCTTCTGATGTGATAATGACATTTGGACCTAGTGACATAGACCTACTTATTGACTTAACATATTCAGACAACTTCAGAGTTGCTCAAAGGGCAGTTTATAGGCTTGGTCAGTTAAAAGCAACTAATGCTTTTGACAGACTAATGTCCATATTTCTGTTCTCAGGGCAATCAGTTAGTAAGGGATTCTACGAGGTTATATTGGCTTCCGTATGGTCGTTAGGCGAAATAGGAGATAAGAGAGCAATTGACCCTTTGATTGATAACTATGATAGATTTACATCAACCCCCTACAAGGTTGAAGTCATAAGGGCTTTAGGAAAGATTGGTAAAGATTCTGAAAAAGCATTTGTATTTTTGGATAGAGTTATAAGATCTACTGAAAACAATATGATAGGTATTGAATGTGCAAGAGCACTCAAGAACATAGGCAAGACTGAAGCATTCAGAACGCTTACAGAAATTCTAAAATCTGGTAAATTTGAGAGATGGGTCAATATGGAGATAGAAAAAATAATATCCGAGATGGGGGGGATGGCCAAGGAGAGTCAGAAGAAATGATCGTAAGGTTCTGGGGAGTCAGAGGCTCAATACCAGTTCCAGGTCTTCATACAGCAGTATATGGCGGCAATACATCTTGTATTGAAATAAGAAATGAAGAATCCATATTCATTATTGACGCAGGTTCTGGGATAAGACTACTAGGGGACAAAATAATTTCTTCCTATCCAAAGTATGATATAAATCTGTTCCTAACTCATACCCACTGGGATCACATACAGGGGCTACCATTCTTCTCACCTATATTCGACTACAGATACAAAATAATGATACATGGACCTAGTATGCTTGGGAAACTTAAAAACATGATAAGCGGTCAGATGGGCTACATATACTTTCCTGTCAAAATAGATGACCTGTCATCATACCTTGAGTTTAGAGAACTTGAAACAGAAACTTTTAAGATAGGAAACACAAAAATATCTACTATATACCTTTATCATCCTATCGCTTGTCTTGGATATTCTTTTGAATACAACGGCAAAAAGGTAGTAACAATGTTTGATTTTGAAATAGATGTAGGTAGAGAAGCGATAGTTTTAGGAGATTACTTTAAACAGATGTTAAGAATAGTTGGAAAGGAAAACATACCTTCCGAAGACTACATACTTGACTTTGCTAAAAACGCCGACTTACTAGTGCTAGACGCTCAATACACAAAGTCTGAATATCTTTCAAAAAAAGGATGGGGACATTCCTCCATTCCTAGTGCAATCAACTTTGGTATAAAAGCCAAAGCAAAGAAAGTAATTCTATTCCACCTAGACCCCGGAAGAAAAGATGAGGATATGATGCTAATTGAACATTACATTGAAAACTACTTTAAAATGAAAGGTGTTAATTACAAAGTATATGTTGCAAGAGAAGGTATGGAAATTGAAGTATAGCATACTTTTTATCCTAACTTTTCTCATTCTTGTAGGCTGTGAAGGTCAAGTTGAAGAATCAGTAGAAAGCGAGATTATTGAAACTAACCTAGTTCAGAAACGATCAATCCTTGAAGATATTGAGAGGTTTAAAGATGTCAAATTTGGTTTAGGAGAAAAGTTTTTTACTGAAGGTATTGACTTTCTATCAACGATGAACTATGATAGAGCAACGTACTCTTTCAACAAATCTATATTTTATAACCCCCTATCCCCAGAGGCAAAATACTTCCTAGCAAAATCCTACCTTAACTCTGGTAGGATAAGGAATGCTATTCAGATACTTGAAGAGATTAGTTCTGGAGAATTATCAAGTTTTGTATTACCTAAGATATCCTCCATATACTCAAGGTTATCGTATTCTTTCGGTGATGTTGTCCCTAAAAAATACTTTAGTTTGACGAATATTCCTAGCATAATTGGAAACAAGAAGTTGTTCTCACTTCCTAGCAGTATAAGAACCTCAAAAACCTTCGGAGTCTTGATAAACTCATTTGGAGACGATAGGTTCGTATCAATTGATGATCAGTTTAAATTATATTCCTTTAATACAGGAAGAAGAATAATTGACATGATCTATGATGAGGAGCAAGAAACATTCTGGATATTAACATTTTCAGAGGTCTACCAATACAAACCCGGTTGGTTTAACTTAAATCTCTTTGATATAAACATACATAGTAACTTTAAATACAACGGTGTGAATTTTAGAAAGTTTGTCGAGATGGGGGAGTTTCTGTATATACTTGATTCTCTATCAAGAAAAGTAGTTGTTGTTAGAAAAGACAATGGTATTATTAATCTCTCATTTCCTAACGATCCTCTAGTATCACCTACTGATATAGAGGTAGATAATGGTACTATCCTAGTTTCTGATAACACCAAA
Source organism: Spirochaetota bacterium (assembly GCA_025061835.1). Taxonomy (NCBI): domain Bacteria; kingdom Pseudomonadati; phylum Spirochaetota; species Spirochaetota bacterium. Next base: position 38,591 of record JANXAC010000004.1, on the reverse strand, counting down.
ATTAAATTCTTTGACAAGTATGGCAATTTCAAAAGAGAATTTGATGTTGATAGGGTTATTAGAGGCTTCTGTACCTATGACGATTCTCTGATAATTGCTACCGATGACGGTATTTACATAATAACAACGAATGGGAGAGAGAAAGTTAAAATTTCAGAAAAAACGTTTGACGATGTTGTTTTTGGCTATGACAAGAAAATATACGCTATAAACACAGAACGAGGAGAGTTAGAAGTTTTCGGAAATATCTACTTACACACACATAACCTTGATATAGATGTTAAGGGTATATTTGTTGAAAACTTTCCTACTATTGGGATTGTAGTTGGTGTAAGAGATATGAACCAGAATGTCTTAAATAATCTTAGAAATGAAAACTTTGAAGTGCTTGAGTCTGGTATAAGAATACTACTACCAGAAGTTGAACAAACCTATGGGTTCCTAAAAAGAAAAAGTATATACATAATTATTGAAAAAAGTAAAGCAGTCTATGAGTATCTTGACAACATCAAACCCTTCCTGAGAGAGATATTCAATAAGTTAAGTGCTTACGATCATATAAATCTAAGTATCGTAGGAGATACCATTGTAGAGATGGGTAAAACAAATACTATGGTTCTATATCCCATTGACTTCTTAGAAAAAAACTTTAAAACGTTTGAGGATAGTTACAGAATACTTGACGGTATAGATAGAAGCATAACAGAGATGCTATATTCACTTAGAAACAATGCGGTTCTTGTTATAACTTCGGGTGATCTTGAGACAGACAAGTCTTATAGAGACATCCAAACATTGATTGACTACGCATACTACAACTTCATTCCTGTTTATGTTGTATCAATAAACAGAAACACATACCTAGAGACACTAGCGAATACATCAGGAGGCAAATACTATGATAAGAGTATCCTTCTATCACCAGACATATTCCTAAGAGACTACCAGAAAAACAGAGTTTTCAGATATCTGATAGTCTTCAAAAGTTTGTATGAGACTCTTTACCCCGACCAGAAGATTGTAGATGTTGAGGTTAGAGTCAAGTATAATGGTATATTTGGTAAAGACACAATAAAGTATGTATTCCCCAAAACCAAGAAGCCTGAACCGTAAACAATATGTATCCCCAGATACCAAGTCTGAAATTCGTAAAGATTTTAGTTGAATTGTAGATTAGTTTGTTGTATATATTATTTGTGAGGTGGATTTATGAATAGACTTAAACTTTACCTTTTGTTCCTTTTCTTATCCGGTCTATTAATACATCTCACTAACTGCACCAGTCTTACTGATCTCATACCTAGAAATACTACTACCAATCCTACCAATTTTCAACGTCTATCCCTACTGTTTCAATAGTTTCACCTACAAACAATCAGGTGTTTCTAACTAATTCTCTGGTAGTATCAGGAACATCATCTAGTGATGACGGAGTGAAGGAAATCAGACTTAGACTCGGTAGCAGTGGAGACTTCGGAGTTGTGGACGGAACTACTAATTGGACTACAAACCTAACAGGTTTGTCTGAAGGAACAAACGTAATATATGTATTCGCAGTTAGCATTAGTGGTAAATATAGTTTGACTAATGAAGTCTATTTTATCGTTGATCTTACCCTTCCAAGTCTTGCCATAACTAACATCACAAACTATCATATCATCACTTCCAACTCCATCACAGTCTCAGGAATAGCATCCGACAACAGCGGTATAAAAGAAGTCAGATTCAGACTAGGTAGCACCGGAAACTTCGGCATCGCAAACGGAACCACATCCTGGAACACCAACCTATCAAGCCTACCAGAAGGAACTAACGAACTCCACTTCTTCACCATAAGTAGTAATGATGAATATAGCACTACCAATCAACTGTATCTTATAATTGACCTTACACCACCGAGCCTTTCAATAAATCAACCTACGAACAACCAAATCTTGACCACTAACTTTACGCTAGTTTTAGGTAGTGCTAGTGATAACATTAAGGTCAAAGAAGTTTGGCTTAGATTAGGTAGCAGTGGTAGTTTCGGTAAAGTTTCAGGCACTACATCTTGGAGCACCAACCTAGAAAACTTACAGGAAGGAACAAATGTAATATACGCTTACGCTATTGATGAAGCAGGCTGGACCAATAACGTTATATCAAATGTATTTGTAGTTGCTTTGAATGTTTATGTATCAACTAGTGGTAACGATGCTAATTTAGGAATATCCAAAAATTTACCTGTCAGAACTATCCAAAAAGGACTAGAAATTGCTGGTCAGTATGGAATCAGAAACGTCTTGGTTAGCTCAGGCTCATACACTCCGGGAAATGGTCTCAATTCAACAGACAGTGGAGTAGTAATAACCAACAATAACATAAACCTGGCCGGTGGCTGGAATATAACCTTCACTAGTAGAACAGGATACTCTCTACTTGATGGAATGAATAACCTATATCATATCATTCTATCAACGAATGTGTCAAACATTTTCATAGATGGCTTTATCATAACAAAAGGTTTGGCTAATGGGTCATCTGATATAGAAGTCATTGGGGGCGGGGTATTCTTCAGTAATGTTTCACATTCAGTTATTTCAAATTGTATCATAAGTAATAACAGTGCTAGTTATTACGGCGGTGGTATAGGACTGATGTACTCTCACTCAAATATCATAATATCCAATATCATCACATTCAACACAAACAATGATAAAGGTGGAGGTATATACCTAGAAGGAGCTAACAATAACTTGATTGCTAGTATCTTCATAAGTAATATAAGTCCGGAAGGAGGAGGAATATTCATCAATTCTTCATACGGTAACACAATTTCAAGCTCTATAATTTCAAATAGAGCAACATCATACGGAGGCGGAATTTATTTATTCCTCTCTGACAATAATCTTATACAAAGCAGTTCAATAGCAAATAATACTTCTAGTAGCAATGGTGGAGGAATATACATAGAAAATTCCAGTGGCAACACAGTTAGAAGCACAATAGTATCAAATTCTTCTTCACTATACGGAGGAGGAGTATATTTATACTCCTCTTATAGCAATGTTATAGATAGTCTTGTAGGATACAACATCTCTGGAAGTGGTGGAGGTATATACCTTGACAATTCCACCAATAACTTCATTTCAAATCTAATAATCTCAAACGTCTCTACAGCAGCTAACTCTGGTGGAGGAGGCATAACTCTTAATTCTTCTCATTACAATACTATATCAGCGGAGATAGTGAGTAACTATGTAATAGGTTTGAACAGCAGAGGTGGTGGTGCAAGACTACAAAACTCTCTCTCAAACATAATAAATTCATCTTTCAGATACAACAGTTCAGAAAACAACGCAGGAGGATTATACTTGGTTGGTAGCTCTAGTTTCAACACAGTGCTGGGAGAGTTCATTAGTAATACTTCTTTAAATGGATCTGCTATATACATAGAGGGTGGTGGTAGCAATACAGTTTCATCCCTTGTTTTAAGAAATACAGTGTTAGCTAACTTCGGTGCTATCTACATTATATGGAGTGCATATAATGTTATATCCAACTCACAGATACTTCTTAACACCGCCAGCAATACTTCTGGTATCTACATTATTTCATCTCCGTCTAATATTATCATCTCAAGTGTATTTGCTAATGCTAGTGGAGACACAGGAGGTATATTCGCCAACAATGTTAAGGGACTCTGGATAATAGACAACATATTCACAAACTGTGGTCCAAATAAAGTAATCCGATTGAATAACGTAACTGATGGGCTGGTCATATCAAACTGCTTAATAGGTGGTAGTAGTGCTACTACAACAACAGGAATTTTTGAAGAATCTGATATATCAGCTCACATCCTAGTTGAAAATAAATTCGCAACTAATACATTAAAAGTGTTATATAGAGAAGGTGTACCAGGGACTGATATAAACGACATCAACATTATAAATAACAATCTGGCTATAGACGCCTTAATATCTACTAACAACACGGTTACTAACCTATAGTCTCTAAATGGAAGACTACATAATCAAGATATCTTGTAGGATTTAAAAAACGATATTATTGGATACAAACACTAAGAATGGTCTTACTACTACAATACAATCATAGCAAAGCCTAAAATTTACAATTAGGTGTAGTTCCTCTTCCTCTTACTAGCAAGAGACGTTATGATAAAAAAAGGATATCCTTGACACTTTAGGAATCCTCAAGATCATAAACATACCTGAAGAACCTATGAAATTATTATCAACTCTAGTTCTACTTACACAAAATACACCTATCCGACACATCGTGGTAAAACTTCTAGCAAAAATTCATTCTCTTTGCTTTTACCTATTGTAACCCTATAATACTCATTATCATAACCAAACGATCTGAGATCCCTTATCATTATCCCATACTCTAGTAGTCTCCTATCAAGGTTCTTTGATGCCCTTATGAACAAGAAATTAGCGTAAGACTCTTTAAGAACCCACATCCCTATCTTTTCAAACTCTACCATAACTCTCTCCTTGTCCTTCAGTATTAGACTAAGAACCTTCGAATAATACTCAACATCAGACAACGCTACTATTCCACTCTCCATAGCAACGAGTGAAATATTAAAAGGCATTCTTACCTTCTCGTATAGTCTAGTGATACTCTCATCACATATACCATATCCCAACCTAACACCAGCAAGTCCATAAAGTTTTGAAAATGTCCTCGTTACAATAAAATTAGGATACTTCTTAACAAGACTAATACTATCCCAATACTTATCTTTAGGAACGAACTGGAAATACGCCTCATCCAAGATAAACAGTGTGCTTTCAGGAATATTCTTCAAGATTCTCTCAATACATTCCCTTGTTGTTATGACACCTGTTGGGTTATCCGGTGATGGGAATATTATTATCCTTGTAGTTTTATCTACTGATGAAAGTATATTTTCACAGGATATTGCAAAGTTATCACCTCTTTTTGCCTCAATAACCTTCGCACCGACCATTGTAGCAACTATTTTGTAGTATGTGAATGTCCTTTCAATCGTAACAAGCGAATTTTGAGAGTTCAAGAAAATCAGGAATAAGTTTAGGAATATCTCATCCGAACCATTACCTAGTATGATGTTTGAAGGTGAAACTGAATTAAAATCTGCCAAAACTTCCTTGAGACGATAGTATGAAGAATTAGGATACCTATGAGTCTCTTTTGAGATTTCCTTTATTCTACGGATGACTTTTGGTGAAGGTCCGTAGTTATTCTCGTTTGAAGAGAGCCTTACTTTGAAAGGAACATCCTTTGTCCCGCTTACATACTCAGGAACACTATCAAGATTCTCAAGCAACATTAGGTTCCTCTGTAAATCTTCTCAATCTCCTCTTTTACAGATATACTTCTATCTTGAACTATCTTTATCTTGCCCTCAAAGAGGACACCCTGTTGAATTATTATCTCCGGAGTTGTTATATCCCCATATACTCTACTCGTCGGTAGTAGCATCACTCTAACTTTTGCATCAATATTCCCTATCAGTACCCCTTCAACAACAACATTCATAGCAGATATATTACTTTTAACTTTACCTTTTACTCCTATGGTGACGTGTGATACTTTTAGCATTTCTCCTTCAAATTTTCCATCAATCCTTATGCTGCCATTAACCATAAACCTTCCTTCAAAGAAGGAATTTTCACCTATTATCGTGTTATACACATTCGTTCTCGGATCAGGCATATATTTACCTCCCTTAACCACCAGCTAATCCTATATAGTTTCTAACCTCAGTGACAAATTTATACATATCTTTTATCGCCTCAATCGCCTCTATATTATTTATAACTTTGTTCTGAAAAGTATCAAACTCTATAACGAAACGCGGCTCAAGTAGTATCCCGTCCGATGTAGGTTTCTCAAGTATTGCCTCTAGAAATTCTTGTAGTTCCTCAAAAAACTTATCAACATTAAAAAGCAACTCCCTAAACCTTTTCCTTCTGAGTCTCTGCATCTCGGATATATACATATCATTATCACTTTTGCTTATATTTTCAACTAACTCAACATACTTGGAAAATAACATCTGAATTTTTCTGAATTCAGAAAAGAAATAGTCCAACTTATGTTGATACGAAAACAAAACTTTAAGATATTTCGGAGTAAACAACGGAAGATACTCCTTCTCAAAGAAATCAAAATAACTGTTTATATCAACCAATTCCTTATCGGATATATAAGGTGACGGCGAAACCTTCGGTATCGTCTCTAGAATGTCAAAAGAGTATTCTATTGGTTCTTGCTCGGTTTCTTTATACTTGCTAGCTTCATATCTTTTCATATCTTCTTCTGTAAATGTTCCTTCATCTATCTTTTTCAGATCCTTTGATACCATAATAAGAGATGCTTTTATACTTTCTATTCTCCTGGGATCTTTTGTCAAAGCCAATGCACTCTCTAGCATTTTTTTTATGTTCATTATCCTCCTACGAATTCTTTCTGTATCCATTTATACTGAAATTTTATAAGTATAAACCAGTACTTTACCATTTCCATTAGTTCATCTAGACAAGACTGAAAAGCAAATTTGTATAAACCATTGGTTTTGCTATAAAATGACCTTCAATATGAAGAAGGTTTGTGTAGGAGTTGTTGGCTTTGGGGTTGTAGGTGGTGGCGTTGTTGATATACTACAAAGTAGTAGAGAGTTAATAAGAAAAAGAGCAGGTGTTGATATTGAACTTAAGTATGTAGCGAGCAAAACATTTCGTAGTAGTGGCGTTGAGATACTCTATTCAAAAAAAACTCCCGACTACAACGAGATCATAAATGACAAAGAAGTTAGTATAGTTGTAGAACTCGTCGGTGGAATAGATGTTCCCTACGATATAATAACAAAAGCGATAAAGGCAGGTAAAAATGTTGTCACTGCAAATAAAGCACTTCTCGCTGAAAGAGGGGATGAGATATTCTCACTAGCAAGGCAACATAATGTTGTTGTTGGGTTTGAAGCAAGTGTAGCAGGTGGAATACCAATAATTAGAATTCTCGGAGACAGTTTAGTTGGAGACAGGGTGAGTCAAATACTTGGCATTGTGAATGGAACTACAAACTTTATACTTACAAAGATGTTTGAAGAAAATATGGAATTTGCTACTGCCTTGAAGAAAGCACAGGAACTAGGTTTTGCGGAAGCAGACCCATCGCTTGATATTGACGGTATTGACACAGCACATAAGATTGCCATACTTACAAGACTAGCGTTCAACACAAAAGTTAACTTCAACGCCATACATGTTGAAGGTATCAGAAACATATCACTTGAAGATGTTAAGTATGCTTATGAATTAGGTTTTGTTCTTAAACTACTAGGCATCTCAAAGATAGATGACGATGGAACTATTGAAGTTAGAGTTCACCCTTCATTAATAAGCAAGACAAACCAACTCGCATTCGTGAGAAACGAATACAACGCAATCCTTATTGAGAGTAAAAATCTCGGTGTCTCAATGTATTACGGGAAAGGAGCAGGTAGATATCCAACCGCCGTATCTGTAATCTCTGATATTGTTGAAATTGCTAAACATATTCAAAACCCAATTGTTGCCGAGAAAACAAAAGAATTTGAAAACCGAGAGATAAAGCCGATAGGTGATATATATTCCAGGTATTACTTAAGATTTCTAGTGATAGATAGACCAGGTGTCTTGAGTGCAATATCCAAGATACTAGGAGATAACAATATCAGTATAGCGTCAGTAATACAGAAGGAAGTTAGCCCTCACGAGTTTGTCCCACTCGTTATGGTAACGCACCACTCCCGAGAGAAGGATCTTATAAAAGCACTATCCGAGATAAATAACTTAAAAGTCGTTAAAGGTCAAGGTGTGATGATAAGAATAGTTGATGACAGTAGTCATTAGTCTCTTTGAAAAAGAAACGAAAATTCGGTTATCATTATGATGTGAAACAAATAACATTCATCATACTCACACTCCTTTTTACAAGTGGTTGTTACTATGATGTTGAACCACCCGTAATAAAAGTTGAACCTAAAGTTGGAGACAACAACATCCTACTAACCTCAAAGGAATTCAAATACATCGGAATAGACACAAAAACGAAGAATAAATCTTGGGAGCTTATATCTGAATCCTCTGTAGTGTATAAGAATAACGAAGTTGATTTGACAAATATAGACATAAAGTTTTTCAAGAAAGGAAGAATAGTCTCAAGTCTCAAGGGAGACAGCGGTAAATTATTTTCAAAACAAAATAGAGCAGAAGTTTATGGAAATGTCGTATTGGAAAACTACGAGAACAAAACGAAAATATACTCAACAAGACTCATATGGGATGGTAGAACCAAATTGATATACAACACTAGAAACGACAAGACAACGATAGTCTCATCAGGTGGAACACTAAAAGGAACAGGTTTGAGAACAAATCCCGATGTCTACCCCATTGAACTTGAGAATGTTGAAGCAGTAGTTGATTAATCTATGATTGAGAGTATTCTATTAGCACTTACTACAGCCGTGTTGAGTAGTTTGAGCTCTGGCTTTGAAGCAATGTTTATCGCACTCAACATCTACGACATCTCAAAGATAAACATTCCAGCAAAAAAGTATAGTAAGATTGAGTTTATAATTATAAACAAGCGTATATTTATCTTCCTATTCCTCTTCCTCAATACTCTTTGGAATGTTCTCTTTGCAATAGCGGTCTTCAACATATTCGTAAGCCTCAATGTTCCAGAGATACTATCCGGTGTGATATCCATACTCGTTATAACCCCATTCTTATTCATATTCTCTGAAGTTTTACCAAAAGCAATCTTTAGAAAGTATAAAGATAGGATAATAATCTTGACATATCCAGTGTTCCTACCAATAGCAGGACTAGGCTCTCTGATATTCAGAAAAAAGCCAGATGACCAAACATCTTTTGAACATATCGTAGCGACACTACAGAAGGAGTTTGAAAGTGATGAATACTCTACCATCACTGATATTCTAAAAAACACAGCTGAGATTGAGTATTTAAAACTGAGAGATGTAATGTCAAAGATAGACGAGGTTGGAGTTGTATCACCCTCTACAAAACTCAAAGATGTTTTTGACTATTTTAGAGGTAAAGAGTATGTTATTGTGGCAGAAAACCTGAAAGTTTTAGGTTTTGTCAAAATTCAAGATATCCTAAAACTAAAGGGCGAAAAAATTTCAAAAGCAACGGTTTTAGAAGTTTTAAAGAAACCAAGCATAGTTGTGTATGAGGATTTTCAATTCTCAAGAATTATGCAATATGAAAACATAAATCTTGAAGAACTGATATTCGTAGTCAATGACCTAGGCAACGTTGTAGGAGTAATCTCCAAGAATGAAATTTTGAGCACTATTCTAGATACGGTAGTAAAAGTCAAAAGTAAAGATATAACTAAAAGAACTTTGATAGCAAAAGGAGAGGATAAAGTCGTTGATATACTAGAGATGCTTGGAAAGAATGTCTCAAAGTTCCTTCAGGAATATCCAAAACTAAATGAAAGCAACGTAAACGGGCTAATACTATCTCTAAATGGATTTCTACCGAAAGTTGGTGAAAAGATAAAATTTGATGAGATTACATTTGAGGTTGTTGAGGTATCCGAATTTAGCGTTGAGAAGGTTAGGGTTTCGCTATGAGAAAGTATTCCGATAGCATACTTACTCTCGCAAGTCCTGACGGACTTGTTGAAGTTCTGAAGAATAAAAACATAATTTTAGAGATAGGTAGTGGTAATGGAATATTTCTTGAACATCTTGCCAAAAGTCATCCAGACAAAACCATTCTAGGTATTGAACTTGATGTGAAGAGGGCTAGGAAGTCAAAACGCAGGATTGAGAGAAGCAGGTTTTTAAATGTTTTTGTGGTTTCTGGTGATGCTACGAATATAATACCATTATTCTTCCCAAACCATTGCGTTGAGAAAGCATTTATGAACTTTCCAGAACCTTGGGGTAAAGAATACCAATGGAGGAATAGACTCTACGAACTTGGATTTATGAGTATGATTGATAGAATAACAAAAGTTGGTGGGCTATTTCACCTTGCTACTGATGTTGAATACATATACGATACTATAAATAATATACTTTGCCGTGTTTTAGGCAACTGGTCTTTAGATGAGAAAAAAACTGTAGAGTTTAAAGATAATTTCATTCCTACCTTATACTACGAAAAGTGGAAGAGTGAGGGCAGGAGTTTCTGGTGGAGTGTATGGATGAAAAGATACTAGTTGGGACATCAGGCTGGAGTTATGAGGACTGGGTAGGAGTTTTCTATCCAGAAAACCTTGACAAGAATAAGTTTCTAAATTACTATTCAAGATACTTCAAGACGGTTGAGATAAACTTTACATATTACAGGATGCCGAATAAGTATATCCTGAACGCAATAGCGAGAAATGTTCCTAGTAATTTCGTATTCACTATAAAACTCTTCTCTTCATTTACACACCAGACAACCTTACCAGAAAGTTATGAAGTAGTCCCTGAAAAAGAGAGAGATGACTTTCTCGTAGCGATAGAACCTATGAAGAACAAAGGAATGCTAGAAACACTTCTAGCGCAGTTTCCCCAAAGTTTTCACTTCTCACAGAAAAACCTTGATTATCTACTCAAACTGAAAAGAGCATTCAAGGACTACATTCTAGCAGTAGAATTTAGACACAAGTCATGGTATAACAAACTCATATATGAAGCCTTTGAGAGAGAAAACCTTTGCTTTGTAAGTGTAGATGAACCAGACATTCCTTCACTTCCACCAAGAGACTTTATAATCACAGGCAAAGTCGGATACTTAAGATTACACAGTAGAGACAAAAACAAATGGTATCAAGGTGAAAAACTTCGGTATGACTATCTCTACTCAAAAGAAGAACTACTTGAGTGGATTGAGAAGATAAAGAACAAAAATTTTGAAAAACTCTATGTTTATTTCAACAACTGTCATAACGGTCAAGCAGTAGAAAACGCAAAACAATTTATAGAACTTCTAACACAAATTGAATACTAAAAAATCAATCCTTTTGGATGTATAATTCAAACTTCTATAGCCTCCGAAACACCTAGTATGTGAAACGAGTAAAACTGTAGAAGCCTCGTAATACAACATTATTATAGTCACAACTTGTTTCTTATGCTTTTCACAATGTTCTCAAGGTCTACCTGCTCTTTGAGTTTGAATAAATTATCCTCGCTAGGAAAGTTAAGACTTTTGACATCTCTTACAAACTCATTAACAGCCAACAGAACTTGCTCTGAAAGGTTTAGATAGTTTTTGACATGCTTCGGTTTGAAATCCTGATAGTATCCTAGAAGGTCATTTATCACCAGAACCTGACCATCGCAAAATCTTCCTGCACCTATGCCTATCGTAGGTATTTTAAGGTTTTCTGTGATAACCTTCGCAACTTCCTCTGGCACAAGTTCCAAAACTATCGCAAAGCATCCCTCCCTCTCAAGTAAAAAACAATCTTCAAAGAGTTTCTCTATCTTCTCCTGTGTTTTTGCTTGAAGTTTATAACCACCTGTGATGTTTATACTCTGTGGAGTAAGACCAAGATGTCCCATAACAGGTATATCCGCATCAACAATAGCCTTGATCTTGTCAATTACTCGCCTACCCCCTTCTATCTTCACCATGTTCGCACCTGCTCTAACCAGCCTTCCCGCGTTAAGAACTGCATCTTGAGTTGACGCTTGGTAAGACAGAAACGGCATATCAGAAACTAATAATTTAGAACCTCCCAACCCCCTTGCAACCGCTTCAGTGTGATAAAACATCTGGTCCATATTAACATTAACTGTTGAACTATAGCCATACACAACCATTCCAAGAGAGTCTCCTACCAAAACAACATCAATATCAGAATCTGATAGGGTCTTTGCGGTTGGATAGTCATAACAAGTTATCATTGAGATTTTTTGTCCATTCCTCTTTAACTCAATGAGTGTCTCTGGAGAAACCATACAAATTACTTAACTTCTATCACTTGACCTTTGGATTATTTTTTTCATCAAGTATGAGTATGGTAGGAGTGAAGTTTTCACCTTTTTCTATCAAGCAAAAACTTGCTATTATAACTTTATCACCTTTATGCACTAGTCTAGCGGACGCACCGTTTATTGTAATCCTTCTACTACCCCTAGGTTCTTTGATAACATAAGTCTCAAATCTCTCACCATTGTTAATGTTCCAAACTTGAACTTTCTCAAACTCAACCAAATTACTCTTTTCCATTATTTCTTCATCAATTCCTATACTACCCTCGTAGTCTAGAAATGTTTCAACTACCGTAGCGTTATGTATCTTTGACTTTAAAACTTCTATCAGCATAGACAGAGAATTAAAAATCACTCAAACTTTGCAGCCAAACTCCAGAAAATTGTCACAACACCTAGAAGCAAGAGCGCAGATGCTATCAAAGCAGGAATACCGTGATAGTTAGTTCCAACAAGTGCCACCGCAATAAGCCCAGCAAACAGTATCCCTATACCAGCAAACAGCATCTTCCAGTTTTTATCGTTCATATATTTTTTATCCATCTTGCACAACCTCTTTTGGCAAAGAATTATGTAGTAAATATAGTAAATCTTTCCATCAAACGCAATATTTGCAAGCAAAGTCAAAAATTCTTAGTAGATTGCCTAGGAGTACAAATACAATCACTCACCATGTGATGGATTCCAAGCACCTTCTAGAAATAGCCTAATAAAGGTTTTAAGAAATACATGATTTTGCTGAGTTTTACAAAGAGACAAATATGAATAAAGAAAGTAACTTAAGTTTGTTAAAAATCTTTAAGTAAATTCTAGAATTTGACGAGAGATGCTGGTTATTCGTACTCTCAATACGATAGATGCGTTTGTTTTAGAAAACATTTTGAATCTATTTCCACAGGATTTAGTTATTTTGCTAAATAGAAAAATAACTTTAGGAAAAAGATAAACTCCTTAAGTGAAGTCTTTTTATAAGCGTATATAAAAATACACTAATCTCCTCGGAGATACATATTATCCTGAAGTGAATGGATGGTAAGATTATCGCGCTGAAAATATCTTTTTATTTAAGTTCACATTTTCTTTTTACAGTAGAAGAAGAGTCCGAAACCACCCATAGCCTCGTAAATATGTTTAACAAAAAATGCAATTGGATAAACTAACAAGAATCTAATCATCTTGGCAATATAACTATTAAACCTATTTGATTCGGAATTTTTCTTGAGAATATCCGAATCAAATAATTTTATCTTCGTAATCACGTAAATCAAGTTTGATATTCTATCAGCAAAAATATCATATGGTACTTTAGTTTCTTTTACACTACAGACAAAACCATTATTTTCAAAAAACCAGGAAAGAGACTTATCAGAAAACCAAAAAAAGTGATGGGGTGGGAAATCTAAATTTTTATCAGCCTTTGAATGGTATCTTGTCAAATCTGCAAAAGCCCTATTCCTATTTGGAACAGTACCAGCAAATATACCATCATCCTTAAGTAGAAGACTAACTTTACTTATGAAGCTCTTTATGTCGGTTTGATGTTCTAGAACTTCAAAACAGGTTATCATATCAAATTTCAGATTCCCTCCAAATTTCTCTGAAAACTCATCAAGAGACATAGAATAGACATTTTTCAATCCAAACTTATTCTTAGCAACTTCTACACTCTTCGAATCTATGTCTATACCATACACATCAAATCCTTGTTTTTCAATGTATTTGATGAACGATCCATTGCCACAACCAACATCTAGTAAAGTACCAGATGGATAAGATTTCTTTAGGTTTTTAAGATAATAACTCACAAAATACCTATGATTTGCAGTAAGTTCTATTGTTTCTGCTTGATGCGCACCTTTGTAATCACTGATTGCTTCTTCCTCATAAATGCTTCTGATAAACTCAAGTGGTGTCCAAAATTCCAAATCACAGTTGCTACAATGGTATAATTTGTACTCAACTTTAGATGCGTCAGAAAAATAAGTTCTCAAATAACCTTTTTCATCTATAGTTGATGAACAAGAAGGACATTCTATCATAATAACCTCCAAACAATATTCAGTCAAAGCATTATAAACTTCATTATATCAAGTTTTCAAAAATTAAGAAGGTATTCAAAAAATCTATGTAATGCTTGTGAATACTTGTTGTTCCGATGACACCTCTTCGCAAGTATTGTAAAAACACCAAAAACAAAAAATTTTTACCTCTACCATCATCAAACATTACAAATCCTAATACACTTATCACCACCAAACTCCTACCCACCTCTTTATACCTAACTTCCAACCACCTAGACCTACTCTCATTGAAATGACTTATTGCCTCCTAAACCTTGTATCCATCCCTATCGTATTGATACCTGTAATCTCTACAACCCCTCTCATACTCCTTCCTCAAAGGATGCTTCACCTTATTATGTACCTATCCTCCCATACCTCCTCTCAAACTCCAACAACTCAACACTCCTACCATACAGAATATCCTCATACACCTACACCCATTCTCCTTCAACACCTTCTCAACAAAACCCCTACTCACAAAACCATCCTCCTCTCATCAGAGTATGCCGACCCCCTCAAACACTCAACAACCATTGCTTTCCACTTCGTCACAAGAACATCTATTATGACAATCAGAGCATCCCCGTGTTTCTTCCTTCTGCTCCTGCTCTTGTAATAGTCCCTGTCAATTATCCTTTCTATCTTGCTGTACATTCGTTGAATATCTTCAAACAAGAAGAACTTCTCACTCTATCTCCGAGAGACATCATTTTAACACAATTTCACAATCACACTCCTCTTCTTGCCTAATCTCTGAAGACATCCCGCAATTTTTTAAACACCTTTACAATTTTTTGAAAACTCTTGTTACAGATGGTAAAATTAACTTATGTTGAAGGAGATATTTTACCTAATGATCACAATCTTAATATTCCTTTTAATTGGTGTTTTAGTTTCTATAACAGACATAGACTATACAGTCGCAAAGTATTACTCGGAAGACAATAAAACCAACAAACCAACTTACTCAAAGAAGAATAATAAGAGTTTTAACCAAAATTTTAACCAAAAGCCGTCAGGTATTAAGGTTGAGATAGTAAATGAAAGCGGCAGTAAGTTTATACTCGTAGATAAGGGAACTACTCAACTAGAAGTATTTGCGATAATGGGCGGTAAGGTCAAAAATATCTTGACAATTACTAACCTATTAAAAATAATTACTAACGGAGATAGCAAAATAGATATGAGGTGATTTTATGAAAGACAACAAAAATCTTGACGAGATAGAAATTGAACAAATAGACTTAGACATAGACCAAAATTATGATGTTAGTCTTGATATAAGTTCTTTGGATGACTTCGGAAGTATGCCTAAAAGTTCTTCTGATGCATCTCTAGATGAAATTGAGGTCATTGAAGATGTGTCAGAGAAGCAAGATATCAATATCAATAAGGAGGATATGCAGCAATCTTCTGATTCAGATGAAGATAAATCTGTATCCATATCTAATGATGAACTAGACAGTATCCTTAGCGATGCAACTTTAGAGGAGGAAGAAGGAGTTACAGTTGATCTAGGTGATATAAGCGAACTTGAAAGCACAACTACCAAGATGGATGAGGATATCTTTTCCAAAGTTGAGTCAATTGATGAAACTAGCAGAATAGATATTGAAGAAGAGCCAACAATAGAGACAGAATCAGTAGAAATATTAGAAGAAATCTCTCTACAGGAAGAAGAATCAACTCTTGACGAAAGTATCTTCACAAAAGCATCAGAAGCGATAACTACTGAAAGTGAGATAGTCTCAAGACAACGAGTTATTGAAACATCAGAAGAAACTCTAGAACTTGGTTCTCAAAGCGATTTAATATCCATATCTACTGAAGATTATAATAAACTCGTTGAAGAAGAACAAGGAATACCATTAGTAGATAGACCAGAAGAGATACTTGATATCACAGAGGAAGAAACCATATCTCTTGGAGAACCTATCTCACCGGAAGAGATAGGGATTTCACCTAGTGAGAAGATTGAAGAAGTAGAGTTAGCATTTGAAGACGAAAAAACTTTAGAAATCTCCGAAGAAACTGTTATATCAGACAAGATCCTTAGTGAGGATATAGTTGAAGAAGAACAACTTCAACCTAATTCGTTCGAAGAGGAGACAATTTTAGAGAGCCCTATGGAAATATCCGAAACAGGAGCGACAACTGTTCTGGAAGAAATTGAAAAAACATCTGAAGAATATAAACCAGTCACAAGTTTTGATGAAGACATAGAATTAGAAACTGAAGTAGTAATGGGCACTGAAGAAAAACGTAAAGAATTCTCTGTAATGCCCGATGAAGTAGGAGTTGAAGAGATAATAATTGAACAACCACAACAGGCAGAAGAAATACTAGGCATAGGCTTTGGAGAAGATGTTTCTAAAGAGGAAGAAATTAGTTTGTCCTCAGAAACTTATTCTGAAGAAGTTATAAGCGAGATTGGTGTAGCTGAAATTCCAACTGAATCAGAAGTCACAGCCGAAGAATCTATCATCACTGAAGAAAGAGCATCAGTAGTTGAAGAAGCAATAGATACACTTCCAGAACAAGACAAAGAAGACATTAGAAAGATCTTAACCTACCTTGACAAGCTACTTGAAAGCCTACCCGAAGATAAGATAAAAGAGTTTGCCTCTTCTGAATACTACGACCTTTATATTAGGATATTTGATAAACTCAAGATAAAATAAAGAGGTATCTATGGGACTACTGGATAAAGCTAAATCTTACCGAGAAAAGTTAATTCTACAGAGCCTACAAGGTGAAAATAATCTGTTTTCTTTCAAACCAGTAACAATAGAAGATTTAAAAATTCTTAAAGAATACTACGAGAAAAACCTAGCATCTTCTATCTTCACTGACAAGTTCGGATTGATAAACTTACTTATGAAGGTAGTGGAAGATATCAAATACTTCTCTTCCGTTGAGAGTATAGCTTCGTCTCTCTACACAATCATAACTAGATTGAATTTTGATGTTCAAGGTATTGGATATTTCTCTGAAAAACTTGATGTAATATACGGCGAGATTGAAGACAGAGAGATACCTACATTCTTTGGAGTTAACTACTACACTAAAGTAGATGAAACAATATTCTTTAAAGTATCAGGAGAGATGGGAACATTCTTGGTAGTAAAGGCTAAAGGAAAAGTTAAACTTGAGGAAGATACTGAAATGATACTGAAAAAGTGCATTGATGTCCTATCAATCTCTCTTAGACTCATCCAATTCAGAGGATTTGAAATAGGTAGATTTTGGGGTGCGAGGAATGCTTTAGCACTTAGCCAACTGTATGCCATATCAAGTTCAAACACTATTTCTGAAGAAGAGAAGGTTATAATGACATCCTACTACCTAAAGGAGCTGTTCGGACTTAATTTCGTAATAATATTTGACGATGAGGACAGTTATATAAATCCAAGATATGCTATGGACTTCCCCATTGATGCTATCGGTAAAGTAAAGATATCACCAGATATGATAGGTAATAACATAAACAATATGGAAGTAGTTGATCTAGAAATGTCAAAGTTTTTCATATACGGAAGTCAAAACATAGCTTTTGTAAAATTCAAGAATAAGATTTTATGTATAGGTGCTAACTATAATCTATCTTTCGTTATATCAATGCTTTCAAGTATGTAGTTACCTCTCCATCTTCCACTTTTCTTTCGCCCTTGGTCCCATAAAAGGTTTATTCTTTATATCTTTTACGGTATTCACGAATCCATCTCTGTGGTTTTGAGAAGCCATCATGTAGAAGATGCCTAGTAGAAAACCACCTGTGACAACAAAAAGTACAATAAGCGAAACGACTCTTTTTCTGTTCATAGAATTAAAATTTAGCACATAATTATCAAAGTTTCAAATGATAATATTTGTCTATCTCTTTTCTAGGTCAAACAGAGATTGGTCCTCCTCCTCACGGATCTTTGAAGTCTCTGGTTTGAGTTCTACCTTCCTCCTTTCGGAAGGTATAAGTCCTTGAGGTCTAAAGATGATCATAAGAAGCATTATTATACCGAAAACAAGCATCCTAAACTCAGTAAGTTGAGAGCCTAGAACATCTCTCAACAATTCAGGTATTCCGTAAAATACTATCGCACCAATAACAACACCAGGTATGCTACCTATACCACCTATCACAACTATTGCTACCAGAAGTATAGAATCCCAAAACTGTATCAAGTTCGGAGTAATATAACCAACCTTGTGAGTGTATATCACTCCAGCAACTCCACCAAATATACCACTTATTACAAAAATGAATAACTTAAGTTTTGAAACATTTATACCCATAAGAGAAGATGCTATCTCATCCTCTCTTATAGCAACGAGTGCCCTACCAATTCTAGAATTCTCTATCCTATACGATGCTAGAATGCCGAGTATTATCATAACCACTGTGAAGATATACACTTCAAGGCTTGAAGACAGTTGATAAAATCCAAAGTTAATATTCTCAATCGTTTGACCTACTCTAGGTAATCCTCTTGGACCGTTTGTGAGAGCATCAAAATTATTTGCTACTATTCTGACTATCTCACCAAACCCGAGTGTCGCTATCGCTAGATAGTCCCCCCTGAGTCTTATAAGCGGTAATCCAATAATTAGCCTAAATAACATTACAGAAATTACAGCACCCAAGGCAGAAAAAACAAATGGAATACCACTAGTGTTTAAGATAGCAGTAGTATAGCAAGCAACTCCGAAAACCCCTATGAAACCAAGGTCAAGAAGCCCAGTGTATCCGATAACAAGGTTTAGCCCCAAAGCCAAAAGTAAATAAACACCAACCCTTATCGCAACATCCAAGTAGTAGGACGAGGTCCCCCCTATCACTATATAGTGTATAACAGGAAGAATAAACGCTATCCCTATCAAGATATATATAATCAGCCTTATTCCATTCATAACAGATACGATATTATAGTATAAACATTCCTTCCAAGGATTTACCAATACCTAATAAGATGTGTTTATCCAACGAACCAAACTCCGATACTATCCCGAACTCCGGCAAAATCAATAAACTGACTTAACTTATATACAATCATTAAGTGTGAATTTCTTAAATCCCTGCAATTCCAAACATAGAAACTAAAAATTGAACAAACTTCTTCCAAATATTTTATAATTATGTTGTGAAGCATTCACTTATTCTTATATTAGGACTACTGATACTGAAAATGACGGGATTTAGTATTGAGACCGACTTGAAGACATCAAAAACTACAAGTATTCAAAAATCTCAACAACCTACTAATGTCTCTTCAACAAATACAAACGAGGTTAGCATTCAAGAGTTATTAGCAATTCTTGAGAAAAACCAATTCAAGACAAACATCTCCATATACGAAACAAATGTCTTACAGAAGGTTGAATTTAACCAGATGAAATCACTCAAAGCAACATTTGAGTTTGAACCAAAGGAGGATATCAAAGAAAAACCTTTCTTCTTGAGTTATGAAAGAAGGTATGAAATAATACTACTCGTTTCAATTCCTACAACCTATATGGTTGCAAAGTATCTCATGGAGCAAGTATCATTCTACAACTACAGAGACAACAACAGAAATCTCAATACACAGCAATGGGCATACATCATAGCAAGTTCTATAATTGTTCCTTTCATAATTGCAACGGAAGACCACATACAGTATAAAAAGTTCGTTGAAGAAAAATTGAAGTATTGAGGATTAAACTCTGAGGCCAAGTTGCCGTTTTGAATCCAATTTACTATCTTGTTTATAATCAAGGATTATGAAAAGCGTAGATGATATAACCTCACTAATATCAAAGAAGAGTAGAAAAGTAGACTCATCTGGTATCAGAAAAGTATTTGACCTTGCTCAGAAGATAGAAGATCCAATAAATCTAAGTATCGGACAACCTGACTTTGATGTTCCAGAAGAGATAAAGAAGGAAGCAATAAAAGCGATTGAAATGGGGTTCAACAAATACACTGTGACACAAGGAATAGAACCGTTGAGAGATAAACTAACCGAATCCATAAACTCAAGGAAAAAAACAAAATATACAAAGGAAGACTGTATTATAACATCTGGTGTTTCTGGTGGTATAGTTCTGACACTTATGGCATTACTGGATGACAGAGATGAGGTTATAATATTTGACCCATACTTTGTAATGTATAAACACCTTACAAACCTTTTCGGCGGAAAACCAATCATTGTTGATACCTACCCAGATTTCAGACTATCAACAAGGAAGAAAGAAATAGAAGAGAAGATAAATGAAAGAACAAAAATAATAATGATTAACTCTCCTGCTAACCCCACTGGCAAAGTTTTATCAAGAGAAGACATTGAAACTATATACCAAATTGCCAAGAAGTATAATCTGATAGTTGTTTCAGATGAGATATACGACGAATTCGTTTATGACGAGGAGTACGTATCAATCGCTAGTATGTATCCTGAAAGAACTATCTTGCTTGGAGGTTTCTCAAAAACTTATGCTATGACTGGATGGAGAGTAGGATACGCTTTCGGTCCTTCACCTATAATAAAAGAGATGATCAAATTACAGCAATACACTTTCGTCTGCGCTCCATCTTTCGCTCAGTATGCATCAATAAAAGCATTGGATTACGATATGTCTGAATACATATCCAAGTACAAGCATAAGAGAGATTTGGTTTATGAAGGCCTTAAAGATAACTTTAACCTAGTTAAACCAGAAGGTGCTTTCTATTCTTTCCCATCACCTAAAGGTGGTGATAATGTTGGAGAATTCGTTGAGGAGTGTATAAAGGAAGGTGTTCTAATAATACCCGGAAATGTCTTTTCTGAAAAGAATACTCACTTCAGGCTATCCTTTGCCGCAAGCGATAAAACGATAGAAAGAGGCGTTGAAAAGATAAACAAGATATACAAGAAAATCTACAAATAATACAATACATGAAATGTTATGTCTGTAGTAACGACCTTATCGCAGTAGCAGATAAACTCTACAAATGCACTTCCTGTAAAACACTTCAGCGACTTAACCCAGAAGAGTACTACCAAAACATACTTGAAGTTTATAACTCCAAATACTTCGCCGAAAGATACGAAAGCAGGTATGGTAGGAAAGCAAGTGAAGACATAGAGAATATGAGAAAGATCACACACAGAAGATTAGACACAATAGAGAACATCTACCTAAGAGAAGGCGAGTGTTCAGGATGCGGTAGTGGAAGTTGCGGCGGATGTTATGTTAGGAATTTCGTGTCTTCACTTAAAAACAAATCTCTCTTGGATATTGGATGCGGAATAGGAGTGTTCATAGATATGGCGAAAAGAAGAGGATTTAACATACGAGGTATTGATATAAACAAAGAAATCCTACATCTACTACCTCCTGACATAAGAGATAGGGTTATAATAACAGACTTCGCAAATTACGAGACAAATGAAAAGTTTGACATAATCACCATCTGGTATGTCATAGAACATTTGCCCAACCCTAGAGAGGTTTTAAGGAAGGTATGGGGGCTTCTAAAGTATGGAGGAATACTTGCGATTTCAACACCAAACGGAAACGGATTTACACAAACTTTCAAACCTAAATTCTACTACTCTCTCGTTCCAGAAGACCACATATTTGAGTTCTCACCAGATTCCCTATCAATTCTACTCAAAGAAGAGAATTTCAAGGTTATAAAGATAGTGAATACAGGTTTCCATCCTGACAGAGTTTCTAGAATACCAATCATTAAAAACATACTAGAACTATACCAAAGGATAACAAATGTCGGAGATACATTTGAGATATACGCAGTTAAAAAAGTCCAAATATAACTATTTTAATAGCAAAGTTTAGATTTACAACAAATCATTTTTCTATTCATTCCCCTAACCTTTTTTAGATTAATCACCTACTTGGAATACTACTAATTCCTTGAGTTGGTTACTTGCGATTGAAACTCCTTCCAATTATTCAAAACCTTTTCTACTAATCCATCAAATGGTATCTTGAGTATACCTGAAGCAAACTCATAAACGTATTTGACCATGTATGGGTAATTCTTCTGTCCCCTGAATGGTGTTGGTGCTAGGAAAGGAGCATCTGTTTCAAACAACACTCTATCAAGAGGAACTTGCTTGAGAGATTCTTGTAGGTTGGTTGCTTTCTTGAACGTAAGATTTCCTGCGAAGGAAATATAATATCCAATGTCAACATACTTCTTTGCCATTTCTGGCGTTCCAGAAAAACAGTGCATAATCCCCTTAACAGAATCGTATTTCTTAAGAACCATAAGCGTATCCTCAAACGCATCCCTTGAATGTATTAGAACAGGTTTGGAATATTTCCTAGCCAACTCCATCTGTAGTTCAAACATTTCAATCTGCTCTTGTTTAGGAACAGGCATTCTGTAATACTCAAGCCCTATCTCACCTATCGCAAAAACATCGTAAGAACGGATAACATCCTCCAGTTGATTTATTTTCTCCTCGCTAGGACTATGCTCTGGATACCAACCACAAGCAACCTTAATACCCTTGCTAGAAACATACTTTACAACATCAACATCCTTCATAAAAGAAGTAGGAGATGTATATATACATATCCCATCAACAAGTCCCTTCGCTATGGAGTCATCAATAACACTCTTCTGAATGTTTATATCCTCTTCTATCATGTTGATATGAAAGTGAGTATCAACGAACATAAAAACCTCTGAATTAGTCTTCTCTAGAAAGAAATCTAGTTATTCTCAAGACTGCTTCTTTTATTCTTTGCTTGTTCTGGACCATAGCAAACCTTACATACCCTTCTCCATACTCACCAAACCCACTCCCCGGCGAACACACTACTCCTGTCTCTTCAATCAAAACCTTAGTAAATTCAAGAGATGTCAAAGCGGAGTATTTAAGAGGTATTTTAGCCCAGACATAGAAGGTAGATTTGGGCATCTCAACTCTCCAACCTGCTCTATTAAGTCCTTCAACGAAGGTAGTTATCCTGTCGTAGTAAGTTTCTTTGACTTCCTGAATGAAATCCTCACAATACCTCATAGCTTCAATACCTGCAAGTTGTATAGCCTTGAAAACTCCAAAGTCTATGTAACTTTTAGTTTTCCTGAGTATTTCAATCAATTTAGCGTTTCCAGATGCAAAAGCAACCCTCCAGCCAGCCATATTGAAGTTCTTGGATAGTGTATGGAATTCAATACAAAAGTCTTTAGCACCTTTAACTTCTAGAATACTAGTTGGTCTATATCCTTCTTCGTATATCAGATCAGAATAGGTTATATCACTTACGATTATTATTCCTTTGTCTTTGAAGTAATCTACGAGTTCTTCGTAAAAATCAAGTTTAACGACTGCGGTTGTGGGATTTTGCGGATAACTCACTATAAGTATCTTAGCAAGCCTTAATATTCCGGGGTCTATCTTCTTGAAATCCAAAACATACTTATTATCCTCAAGCAGGGGGACATAATAGACTATTCCACCTGATGCTATTATACCATTAAAGTGCGCTGGATAGGTTGGTGATGGAACTATGACAATATCTTCACTGTTTATGACACCTAGAGCGAAGTGAGCGATACCTTCTTTTGAGCCTATAAGTTGTAATGTTTCCTTTTCGGGGTTTAGTAACACATTGAATTTTCTCTCATACCAATTAGCAATTTCTTTTCTAAACTCCTTTTCTATTTCACCATCGTGCCTTGAATAATTATGAACATCATCTCTATCAAGAGCTTCTTTAAGTTTTTCAATGACTCTTTTTGGAGGTTTCATGTCGGGGCTACCGAGACTGAAGTCAATCGTATCAATCCCCTTTTTCTGAACCTCTAACTTCATACTATCAACAACTGAGAAGATATAAGGAGGAATTCTCTTAAGTCTATTCGCTTCAGCAAATTCGTGTTTCATAATTTATATACTCATTATTATAAAATCGTAAAATAAAGCATTTCAATTAGGAATGGGCTACCAGTTGTAATCCAAACTTGATGTGTCCCCTAACCCCCCTAATCTCCATCCCACAACACCCGTCCCATCAACGACTATCCATCTCACCCCTGCCTTCCTCAAAAAAACTCATATTTAACTTAGGTATCTTCCGATTAATCACATCCTTTATCTCTCTCAATCTCTTCAAACGGTAGTGTATGTCTATCCCCAGTTTTCTTTTCACAACCTCTCTTGCTTGCCTATACGAAAGCCTTCACAGTATCATAAGAACATCTATCAGGACAATCAGAGCACTCTTGCGTTTCTTTCTTCTGCCTCTACCTTTGTAACAGTTTTCACTAATTATTCTTTCTATCTTGCTGTTTGTTCAATACCTTACAACAAGAATAACCTCATACCCTGTCTCCGAGAGACATCATTTTAACAAACTTTCGCAAACTCATTCCTCTTCCTACCTAATCTCTTGAAACATATAACAATTTTTTGAACACCCTTTATCTGACCTCCGAGAGATACTATTTTAATATACTTTCACAAATACATCCTCCATCTTGTCTAATCTCTCAAGATATACAACAATTTCTTGAATAGACTCTTCGGTTAATTGAAACAAATTCAAAACTTTTGTTATATTTCTCTTATGAAGAACCTGAAGAGTAGCGAGATAAGAGAGGTCTTCCTAAAATTTTTTGAGAGTAGAAATCACAGAGTAGTTAGTAGTAGTCCTCTTATACCACCAGATGATCCAACACTTCTTTTTACAACTGCAGGTATGGTTCAGTTCAAGCCATACTTTTTGAGAGAAAAGACCCCTGAATACACTAGAGCAACATCGGTTCAAAAGTGCTTGAGAGCAGGTGGCAAGGCAAGCGACCTTGAGAATGTAGGTAAAACACCAAGACATCATACCTTCTTTGAAATGCTTGGTAACTTTTCATTCGGAGATTACTTCAAGAAAGAAGCGATAGAATACGCTTGGGATTTCGTTACTAATGTTGTTGGAATAGAAAAGGAATTGCTCTGGGTTAGCATTTACAAAGACGATGAAGAAGCGTTTGAAATATGGAACAAGAGGATTGGTATCCAAAGCGATAGGATCATTAGGCTTGGAGAGAAAGATAACTTTTGGGGACCTCCTGGCGATGAAGGACCTTGTGGTCCTTGCTCTGAAATATACATTGACTTAAGAGAGATCTGGGGTTATGATAAAACGACTTGTAAAACACCAGAGGACTGTGATGGATTTCTTGAGTTTTGGAATCTTGTATTTATGCAGTTTCATCAGGATAGAACAGGTAAAAGAACTGAACTTGAATACAAAGGCATTGACACAGGCATGGGACTTGAGAGGCTTGCAATGATACTACAAAACAAGAAAAGTGTTTATGAAACGGATGTATTTGAACCTATAATCAACAAGATAGTATTGGAAACCCAAAAGAAATATGAAGGAGATAATACTATTCCTATAAATGTTCTAGCGGACCATTCAAGGGCTATAACATTCGTAGGTGCTGAAGGTGTTTATCCTTCTAATGAAGGAAGAGGGTATGTAATAAGAAGAATATTGAGGAGAGCGTTAAGGTACGCTAACAAGATTGGTATCAACGAACCAATAATACATAAGATTATTGATGGTGTTGTAGCATCTATGGGAGATGCTTATCCAGAGATTGTGTCCAAAAAAGATAATATAAAGAAGGTTATAAAGATTGAGGAAGAGAGATACTTTAGTAATATAGCAAAGGGAATAGAATATCTTTCTGAACTTATACAAAAGATAAAAGAGCAAAAACGCACAATTCTTCCTGGAGCAGAGGTATTCAAACTGTATGACTCAATGGGCGTGCCTCTTGACTTAATTGAGGATGTTTGTAAGGATGAAGGACTTTCTGTTGATTGGAATAATTTTAACGAACTTATGGAGGAACAAAAACAGCGAGGTAGAATGAGTTGGAAGAAGGAAGAGGTGGTTTTTGACTTTAACATCATCACTAAAGGAGAAACATCAACTAAATATGTTGGAGACGAGTACTACGAATATGAGTCCAGAGTAAAAAAAATCCTACTCAAAGAAGGAGAAAATCTTGTTGAGTCGGAAGTTCTAAATGAAGGCAATCTGGGAATCGTGATAACCGAGGAAACACCATTCTATGGAGAAGGAGGAGGACAGATAGGTGATATTGGACTTATAACTGCTGATGAAAATACAGGATTGGTTCTTGATACAAAGAAAGAAAACGATGTATATCTACACATCGTAAGACCAGAGAAAGGAGAGATAAAGAAGAATAGCAAGGTTAAGATGATTGTAGATATCAACAGAAAAAAAAATATAGCAAAACATCATACTGCTACACATATCCTACACGCTTCTTTGAGGAAAGTTTTAGGAACACATGTAGCACAGGCTGGGTCTTTGGTTGAACCAAACAGATTGAGATTTGATTTCTCTCACTACTCATCACTAACCGACGATGAAATTAGGAATATTGAGGAAGAGGCTAATGAAATAATCTTTAAAGATGTTGAGGTTATTAAGACATTTATGCCGAGGGAAGAGGCTATTAAAAGCGGAGCGTTAGCATTCTTTGGAGACAAGTATGGAGATATTGTGAGAGTCGTTAGTATATCTAACTTTTCAAAAGAACTCTGTGGCGGAACGCATGTAAATAGAACTGGGGAAATAGGAATTATTAAAATTACTGACGAGAGAGCAATAGCATCAGGAGTGAGAAGATTGGAAGCAGTCGCTGGTAAGTCAGCACTTGATGAGTTTAGAAAGTATAGTCTAATACTAGAAGAGCTATCAAGAAAACTGGGTGTAGATTTTGACAACATACCAGTCAAAGTTGATAGCATACTGAAGAAACTTAAAGAACTTGAGAAGTCAAGAAGTAAAGCATCAAGGCAAGTATCAGTGGATGAAATAGTCAGTGATGTTGAGGATATTGGGAATATCAAAGTGGTTTTCAAAGTTTTTAGTGATGTAGATACTAACTCTTTGGGGAGATTGGTTGATTCAGTTAGAGATAGAATAAATAACGTTGTTGTTTTCCTGGCTTCGGAAGGGGACAAGGGAATTAACTTCGTTGCTGGAACGAATGTTAGTGGATTAAACATCCATAAGGTTTTAGAAACACTCAAAAGCGAAGGTGTTAAAGGTGGTGGTAGGTCAGACTTCGTAAGAGGTGCAATAGACAAAGGAAGAGATTTGTTGACAATTAAGGATTTGTTTATATCGCAACTAAAAACTATATACTGAAATTTAAGAATCTTGAGTAATTTATGGAACTTAAAACCATTGTAGTATATTGTAAAGATGTCTTTCAGGCACACACCAATCGTTAACGTTCTTGTCTGAAGTTATAAAAAACTTAAGTTAAAAGAGATAGTTTTAGACACATTAGTTGTTGGGCTTTTGGCAATTTCAGAGTTACATAGTCTTATTGGATGGAGTCAAATTCGTAGGTTATTCCAATGCTAGTATCGTAAGCAAACTCTGAAAACCTTGTAGTGTTGAAAATCTCAAATCCGTAAGGTAATATCAGTTTCAAGGTAGTCAGATATGGATAGAGTTGTCTTCCTCCGAAAGAACCGTTATAACCAAGCCCCACATTTACACTAAAATATTCAAGTTTCAGCAACCTAACTTCAGAAAGAACCTCAAAACCAAGAGTCGAGATTACACTCTTTGAAATTGACAAGTAAATTCTATCTATCAAGTTTGTGTCGCTATAACTTACATACCCCAAGAACCTGACGTTACCAGAGAATGGTTCAAAGTCATCTACATTAAAGCCAAGCACTAATCCTTCGGCAAAACTTAAAGAACCTCCAACACCGTAATAAAACCCTACACTTTGAGTTATCGCACTTATAACGCTACTCTTAAGTATAGTAAAACTCCTAAAGTTTCCTAAATTTATACCAATACTAGCAGAGAGTAAGGTTTCATAAATTCTATAACTACCAGTCTCAATATAGTATTCAGAGTTTAACAATCCGTAATTTTTAACTTCACCGTAATCGTTATACTCTATCTTAAGTGATATGTCAAATGAGTATATGCTTACACCTCCATCAACAATGAATGAGTTTTTCAAGCTTGATAGGCTTCCAATCACCTGGATGTAGTTTGATTGGTATGCTAAGGCTAGAAGAGTATTTAGTAGAATATTAGAAAGAATTAGAATAAAACGCATGTTTTAATTCTTCTTTAGTGATAACCAAATCATCAGATTGTTTGACACCCTTAATTATGAGTTTGTGGTCTTTAATCACTTCACCGATCAATCTAAACTTTAATCCATAATGTTGAGATATAGTTTTTATAGTATCAAGGAATTCCTTATCAAAAGAGAATATACCTCTACTTTGAGTTTCGGAGAATAGTGCTATTGCTGGATAGACGGGCAATGATGAAAGGTCAAGCATTACTCCAAAATCTGTATCTATCATACTTTCAACGACTGAAACAATCATACCACCATCAGATACATCGTTAGCAGACGAGACAAGACCATGCTTTATTACAAACCTTGCGAATTCCTGTAATTTTCTCTCAACCTCAAATTCAATTATAGGTGGTTTTCCACATACATCTTTGTCCAGTGCTTTAAGAATTTCGGCCATTCCAAAATCTTCTTTTGTTTCGTTACCGATGAGTGCTATCAAATCTCCCTCTTTCTTGAATTGAGCATCAACTACCTTTGTTATATCATCTATTATACCTACACATCCTACAGTTATGGTTGGATAAACTTGAGTTCCATTATACTCGTTATAAAGAGATGCATTACCACCAGTTACTGGAACATTTAGTTCCTTACAAGCCCTAGCCATTCCCTTTATACCTTGTTGTATCTGGTATGAAACATTCTCATTGTCAGGAGATCCAAAGTTTAAACAATTTGTTATACCAGCGGGTTCAGCACCTACAAATGAAACATTCCTACAAGCCTCTGCTACTGCAACTGTGGCACCAATATAAGGATAGGAATACATATACCTTCCATTTCCATCAACCTTAAGCGCTAATCCTTTGTTGGTATCCTTAATCCTTATAACAGTAGCACCCGCTTTACCAGGTGGTATGACCGTATTCGTTTGGACAGACCAATCGTATTGCTCGTATATCCACCTCTTGGAAGATATATTTGGAGAGGACAAGAGCTTGAGAATAGATGATTTCAGATCTTCTATGAAGACAGTTGGCTTTATATCTCTTATTTTCCTTACTTCGGTATCCTCTTTGGATGGTTTTTGGTAGAATGGAACCTCATCAACCAGATATTTTAGCGGCAAATCTACAATTTTTTCATTATTATACTTCACAACACATCGTTTTGTATTAGTTATCTTTCCTATCACAGCCCAATCTAACTCCCATCTCTCAAGAACTTCTTTAACCTTATCAAGTTTAGATGGTTCAACGATTGCTAGCATTCTTTCCTGCGACTCTGATAGCATAATCTCATAAGGTGTAATGTCACTTACCCTAACAGGAACTTTATCAATTTCAAGTTCAATTCCAACACCTCCCTTTGACGCCATCTCACAGGATGAGCTTGTAAGTCCAGCAGCACCCATATCTTGTATAGATACAACTAAGTTATTTTCAGCAAGTTCTAGTGTTGCCTCTATGAGTTTCTTTTCAACGAAAGGGTCAGCTATCTGGATGCTTGACCTATCCTCATTTGACGAAGTGTTAAGTTCAGCAGATGCAAAGGTAGCACCATGAACACCATCCCTACCAGTTTTAGCACCGTAATAAACAACCAAGTTTCCAACACCTTTAGCAACAGATTTTACAAGTTTGTCCACTTTTGTTATACCTACACACATTACATTGACGAGAGGATTATTTTCGTAAGCATCTTCAAAATACACTTCTCCTGCAACCGTAGGAACTCCAATACAGTTTCCGTAATCAGATATACCTCTAACGACACCTGTAAGGAGATGTTTAACCTTAGGTTTCGACGGATCTCCAAATCTTAAGGAGTCAAGAAGTGCTACAGGTCTTGCTCCCATTGAGAGAATGTCTCTAACGATTCCACCAACTCCAGTTGCAGCACCTTGATAGGGTTCCACGGCACTAGGATGGTTATGGCTCTCTATCTTGAAGACTATTGCTAAATCATCTACTCTTATGACACCAGCATTCTCACCAGGTCCAACATAGATGTATTTACCTTCTGTAGGCAGTTCTTTCAGTAGTTTTCTCGTATGCTTGTATCCACAATGTTCGCTCCACAATGCTCCAAACATCCCAAGTTCAATTTCATTCGGTTTCCTACCTAAGTACTCAACTATAAGTCTATACTCGTCCTCTGAAAGTTTCAAAATGTTCAAATGTTCCTTAGTTCTTTCGTTAATATCTTCCTTTAGTTCGGCTGACATCTCTCTCTCCAAAAATCTCTCTCTCCAAAAAACATTATTAAAATGTTTGCAATATTTTAACAAATCTTCACTCTCTTACTCAACTTGAGTAGATGCTAAAAATCATACTAATGGTATTTAATATCTAAAAATTTACACTAAACCCTTAATTTGATTATCATAATATTAATTATGAAAAAGTCATTTTTTGTATCATTAATATGTGTTGTATTTAGCACATACACATCAGGTATTCAAAATCAAACTATATCGGTAATTCCGGAAGATAGTGATAGTAGATTTATGGCTATGCTTATGGAGACAAAACTCGCAAACTCCGGTAAATTAAATATATATTACCACATTGGTAAGATAGGTGATGATAACGAAAAGATGAAGTTTATGTCTGATAACAAACTGTCTGGTCTTCTAGCAATAAGCAACAAGACATTAAGAATATTTACAACCAAAGGGTTGCTAACGAATATCTCCTTGAGTGATGATAAGGTTGAAGCAATAGTTTCAAACATTCTAGAAATATTTCCTCCAAAGGAACCAGAAAAGATACTCAAGGAGATAGTAGAAATTGACTATGTAAGCCCTCTTGAAGAAACAAGAACAAAGCATAGCATTGCAGTACATATCAATCCCACTCAACCAATAATACGTCTTGAAAAAGAATCATTGGGAACTAACATTAATATGGGACAAACGAACATTTTCCCAATTACCGAAGACTTTGAACAAAAACCTGAATATAGCATTAGATATATGATTGGCTTAAGTTATGGTTTAGATACTAGATATTTCTCGCTTTCTTTAGGATTATCTATTGAACCCAAACCGAGCCCCAATTTTTGTATTGACTTATCTAGTGGTTTCTGGTTTTTCAAAGGTTTTATGATGATAGGACTTGGAATGTTGTATGAACATTCAGTGTTTGAAATCAGAGGATTTACAAAACACAATAACGAAACACTTAATCTTCAATCAGATTTGGAAAGAATAAGTTTTGATAACCTCTACCTATTCCCCGTTGTGAAGTTAAAGTTCAGTAAGAATGAAGCTTTATCCTTTATTCCACTTTTAGTTCTGTCAGGGAATGTAGGAGGAGAGAATGTAGTGATTGATAGTAGTGCAGCGGAACCGGGGAATGTCAGGTTTTTAGGGATAATGATTTCCTTTGAAACATCTTTCATTGATAACATCTCTTTGGGTTTCCAAATAAAAGCATTGACATTGTCTTTAGGAACCACTGGCTATTTATTAGATGGTAGCAATATAGTTTTCGTTTATAGTGCTTCTATTTCCGAATCTGTATTTCTAAGATACAAGTTCTAGGGGTAATTTATGAGATTTGTCTTCGTTTTTGTAATATTCTTAACACTGCTTGTTGAATACGCTTCTGCTAAATGGAAGATAGGTATTTTTAACATAGAGAGTTTTGATGTTGTTGGTAGTGGTGTTGCGAATGCTATAAAAAAATCATCTTTACTCATTCTATCAAGAGACTTTGATATGACTGACATAAACACAAACTTAATTGACAGAAATGAGGTTCTAAATGAGGGGACTAAAAGCAAGGTAGATTTCTCAATCTATGGTTTTGTATCAAAGAAGTCTAAAAACCAATATAGGTTGGTTTTACACCTTCTGGATGTGGCGAACAAGAGTGTTAAGGTATCTAGAGAGTATGAATTTGAGTATGATGTTGATAGGATATTTGAAGTCATTGACAGCGTCGTTGAGGACTTCAGAGAAGGTGCTAATAAGGTTTTACCGAAGTATGAAGAATCACTAGCGGTGGAGTATAGAAAGATAATAGAAGAGAGGTTTGAGGAGGTTACAGTACCTGGACGGTTTTTAATATCATTTAACATATTATCATACTTTTTTGATCTAGGTTTTACAATCTATCCTTCTATAGCTTTTAGATATATAAACAACTCAAAAGGTGGATTACTAGGTAATGGATGGTTCGCTGGATTTAGCATACCAAGTCTTCTGATTTCATTCAATACTAATAAAACAAGAGTAGGAAATACATCAAAAGAGATTTCCGTATACCTAGGAACTAAGATTATAGGTCCTATTGGTCTTGGAATAGATTTCTTAGTAATTAGATTTCTACAGGATGGAATTCTACCTCTACAACCTCGTTTCTGCATATATCTGAATATACTAGACTTTGATATCGTTACTTATTTTACATTCCCTAGAAGAAATGGAGATAATATTTCTGATTACACAGGTTTAAGTTTATCAATTATGTATCAGTTTAGCAAGGAACTTGGAGCAGAAATACAGACAAGTTTTGACGATTATTATGTTAGGAGTTACCAAGACGTAAATGAACCTAGAACTAGAAGAGGTTTTTCTATTGGTCTAGGTATTTTTAGAAGTTTTGAATTTTGATCTTTTGAATTTTGATCTTATGAAACAGAGTCGCTTACAAATTATCAAACAAGGGGGAATTATCCCCCTATAAATCCAAAAATATCTTATAGCCTACCCGTTAGAGATACTTCAAAGTTGATACCTTTCTGTGGAAATGCCGCTGGTGAAAGTCCTGCACCACCGTTTCTTGGGTTGAGGTTCCACCACTCTTGGTTGAGAAGGTTTCTAACTGCTATATTAAGATCATAGGAAGTATTAGCAAAAGTGAATATATCATTGACCAATAATGATGCATCAACTATCCAATACGCTGGAAGTCTTCCTAATGTTGTTGATAATGAGTTTCCTAGCCCTGGGTCAATATCACCAACGATATAATTAAGTATGGATAGATAAGCATTTTCTAGAACTTTGTAAGATACGATTACACTACCTTTATGTTGAGGGATTGTCGGTATGCTTCCGTCAACCCAGTTTGAGTTTGTTGTAGTTCCTTGAACGGTTACTTTCCAGTATGACTGAACTCCTGTTTGGTAGGTATAACCTAGCGTTATCTGGATGCTTGGGAAGAATGGTAGAGTAATCTTTAGATACTCTTCAGCACCCCATATCCTTACAATCGGGACTTCAGTTACACCAGAACCTTGCTCTGGTATCGTAACTTTAAAGTTCTCTCCATAATTATAAAATCCTGCAAGTGAGTTCTGTAACCAATCAGAAATGATCTGGAACCAACTTAACTCAAAGGTCCAAGTTGACGCTGACTTGAGCTTCTGGATACCACCTTGCTTGTTAGCAGCACCCCATAGTTCAAACACTGTAGGCTCCCTAAACGCTTTACCAACAAGTAGTTTAAAAGCAGCTCCCTCAAACGGTTTTAAAACTATACCACTCCTCGGGTTTATCTCAAACCTCGTTTGATTACTAACTATGTAAGCATCTCCTCTACCACCTAGCGTAACAAATAGCACTTCACTTATAACAGGAACTTCCCATTGAGCGTAGAGACTTGCTTTTATCCAAGATGCGAGTTGCTTATCAACATCAACATAAGGATGAACATCTATAACATTAGTTGGACCTTCTACAAGAGTTGAGTAATCAAGCCTATTCCAAGAAGCACCTAAACCTCTTAAAATATCAAGAACCGCACCAACTGTAAGTCTGTGTTTTTCCGCAAAATATAGAGCAGCTTGTAATTCCGTTTGGAACCTTAAGCTCCCTGGAGACTTTAGATTTGAGTAGAACCCTCTCCATGCTTCAATATCACCTCTTGTGATGTTTGTATCTTGTGAGTTTGTTATTGGATAGCCACTTGGTGAAACATCCAAAATATCGCTAACTTGTGTATGATTACCCCACAGATAATCTTGCCATACTCTCTGTTCAATCTTAAGTTTCAAGAAATCAGGAATTAGAAATTGTTCAAAACCACCGAAGAGTACTCTCTGATCTCTACCGTCCTCGTCAAAGTAATAAACCCATTGAATATCTTGAACTCCTCTTCCATCAATCTGGTAATTATAGACACCACCTAGATAGAAAGGTCCATAACTTAGCTTAGCATACAGATATCTATTATAACCTGTATCACTATAGTCCCAAAGTGAGTAATTAGGTCTTCTGTTTATATTAGGTGTTTGAGGAGCGTAAATGTAATACTTCGTAACCTTATCGTAATAGTTTGGTCCATCGGTAAGATAAACCCTACCAAAAACTTTGTATCTAAACTCTCCTATTTTACCACCAAGTAATGCGGAAGGAGATAGAGTATTGTATGAACCAAACTTAACACTTGCCCTTATACCATTGATTTCTTCCTCATCGTATGTGACAAGGTTTATTATACCACCCACTGCATTAGCACCATAGAGTGATGATGCAGGACCTTGTATCACCTCAATCCTTTTCACATGGAATAGAGGATAGTTGTGACTTATGAACGATTCACTTGCAATATTATTATTCATCTCAACTCCATCAAGAAGAACCAAGGTAGTGTCAAAAGCACCTACAAACCCCCTTTGTCCGCCGAAAAGGAAGAAGTCAGGATCATAGACATCAACGCCAGGAACAAACCTCAACACTTGATTTAGTTCAGAGAAACTCAGTACCCTTAAAGTCTTTTGGTCAATAACATAAACAGTTGCTGGTGCTTCAGAAACTGTTTGCTTCTGCTTCGTAGCTGCTACAACTATGCTCTCCTCAATCTTGAAAAAATCTTCTTCAGTTATCTGAGCATAACCCCCAAACTGAAGAAGAAATATAAACAGCATAATAATTATGTTCAGCATGTGCTTCATAAAACCCTCCTTAAAAATTTAAGAAGACTTTATTTTCTCAACTAATAAAATGGTAAAATCATCTCTTGGTGGAACTCCTTCAGCAAATCTATCAATCTCACTTAGGATCTGTGCTAGCAGTTTTTTACCAGATAGATTCCTATCAACACATTCGGCAACTATCTTTTTCAGCCCTTCAAGTTCAAGTTCTTTATTCGAGAGGTTCCTTCTCTCTGTTACACCATCGGTGTATAGTATCATCTTATCTCCATCTTTAAGAACGAAATTTGAAGAAGTGCAACTATAAAGTTCTGGCTGGATTATACCTACAATCGCTCCTTGAGCCTCTGGAAGTTCTTCAAAAGTTCTAGTTTTGGAGTTATACAAAATAGGCTTGTGATGCCCTCCCGATGAATAAACCATATTACCTTCTCTGTCAACAATTGAAGTAAATATTGTTAAGTAATTCGCCATAACTTGACTAGCATCACTGTTTATTATTCTTATCCTCTCGTTGAGTCTTTCAATTATCTCTGACGGATTACTCGTTTCAAAACTTATATTTATAAGTGATATTTTTAACATAGTAGTAACTAGCGCAGCAGGAATACCATGTCCTGAAACATCCGCAACGTAGAACAAAAGTTTTCCACCCGGAATTGGAAATATATCAAAGAAGTCTCCCCCTATCTTCTCCATAGGTTGAGAGTATCCAAAAACAACAAAGTCGTGCCACTTGTATCCTCCATTAGGCATTATACCCTTTTGTATCTTACTTGCAAAGTCTAATTCCATCTGTATTATGTCATCTTTCTCTTTGAGTTTTTGATACGCTTCTTGTAATTCTTTTGTCCTTTGAGCAACTAGTTCCTCCAAGTGCTCACTATATTGTTTTATGTTTTTTCGCATCTCATCAAATGTTTTTGCAAGAACACCAATCTCATCGTTCGTAACGATCTCAACGCTATAATCAAAGTTTTTGTTACCAAACTGTATAGCAGCATCTTTGAGTTTAAGAATAGGTGTTGAGAAACTTCTTGCAAAACTCCAACTAAATACGATACCTATACCTATCAAGAAGGTCACTATAAGCACTGATATAATTATATTCATCAAGAGCTGCTGATCTAGGTATCTAAGAGTTGTCCCAAATCTTATGTATGAAGACACCGATTCTCCTATTACAACCGGAACTCTAACATCAACACACCTTTCATTACCATGAACAACTATATTCAATCTAACATCTGCTGTAAAACCATAACCATATGGATCAAGCTTACCTAAAATTTTTGTGAAGTTCTTGTAATCAGATAATATCTTGCTCTGATCCTTTATCAATTCATCTCTAAATACAGGAGAAATAACATCTCCATTAACATCTTCTAGGTAACCATAAACAATCTCCTTGTCTTTGTCTACAACATCCTCTATGGCTTTTTGAACATCAAGATACTGAAACCCTGCTATGTAATTAGCGGATAAGACAGCCATGCTTCTAGCAAGCATACCAGACCTGACAACTATTGAAGACATCATTTCATTGTTAGATTTGAGTATAAATATTATACTCATCACAAGAGACATAGAAACAACTATTATTGATATAACTATTGAAAGTTTAGCTCTAATGTTGAGGTTTGAAAAAGACAACATAATAACCCCCTACTCAATAACCTTATCAACCAAACTCAAAATATCCTCACTTATACCTAACTTCTTAGAAATCTCTCTATTCACGGTTACAAATGTTCCTACAACTGGAACTATACCTATCTTATTAGGAGTGCTTTTGTCCTCAACTATTCTCCTCACTATGAGTGCTATCTGGGAACCAATACTATTATAGTCTGGAGACACACTGAAAAATCCACCTGCTTTGACGAATGGTTCTGAATAAACAACCGAAGGTTTCTGCCTCTTGAAGCTTTCAGTTATGAAAAATATTATTGAGTTCTTATCTAGAACAGCAGTGTCAGGAACCATCCACATAACATCAGCGTTCTTTGATATGTTATTATATGCTGAAACAAAGTCTTTAGATGATTGAATGATACTTGAAATAACCTCAACATCTAGGCTGATCTTCAAGCTATCAACAGAAGGCTTTATATAAGAATCAAAGTAGTCTTTACTACATATAACCCCAACCTTCCTGAAGTTAGGATAGATTGTCTTAAGATTAAAGAAGACAGATTCAGGCGGAATTTGTAATGAAACACCAGCAATATTTTTATATTTTTCAATGTCAAACTTCTTATAGTTTATGACCATGGAGAAAACTATCGGTATATCTGTTTTCCCAACAATCTTTTCAAAAATACTAGCACCTAGAACTACCACAACATTTGGTTTTAGCCTGGAAACTATTTCTGGCACATCATCCATTGAGTTAGTATCACCTTGAAAGTTATACGAATAAACATTATAACCCTTGAGTGACTCCGCTATACCGTTATCAACCTCTTCAAAAGTTGAAATTTTATCCGAAACCAACACTAAAACCTCTTTACCAGTCCTTTTAGGAAATGAGAAAGTCTTTATATCTCTTATAACCTCCGAAAGGGAAGAGTATGAAAATACGAATAACAAAGATATTAAAACAATTATCCTCTCAAAGATTCCCATAAACAACCTCCTACTTAACTTTAGATATTATTTTAGGGTCATTATTTATTGAGTCAAAGAGCATTAGACTTAGAAATTGCTTTGCCTCTGGCGTTAGTAACAACCTCTCAACTTCCCTAACTTTGGAGAGACTTCCCTTTCCCAGAACATAACAGAAGACAGGATTATATATCTCTCTACTGGTATATACAACCTTCAATAAACCAAAGTCCACAGGACTTATGGATTTAAAAACATCAATACTACTCTCAGACACCAGTGCAAAATCCGCTTGCTTGAACTTCATTGCCAGAAGTGCATCAAGATCCTTAGGAACCTTCAGAACCCTTGTCTCAATAGGAACTATATCTGATATGTCTCTGAAAGAAGATGCTAAAACACTATTGCCAAGATCTTTGATACCTATCCCCTCTTGAAAAGTCACTACTCTTTTGGTATATGTTACCTTCTTATTCCTCTCAAAAACAAAAGAAGCATCAACATCCAAACTCTTCTTCTTCGTTTGGTATATGATGGAGTTTAGAATAAAATACTCAGGAGAGTATTGTTTAACTGCATTATTAAAGGAGTTTTCGTCTGCTGTGACCACAAATTTCAAACCAACCTTTGAGAATAACTTACTACCTTCAGAATTTATGTCAACTATCCTTCTCAAATTACCATCAGGGTCGTAGTATACAACAGTTTGAGAATAAGCATTAACCCATAACAATAACAAATCAAAAACTAAAAACCATACAAAGAATATTCTTATCATATAACTTGTTGAAATTATAAGAACATTATAAATTAGTTTCAACAATAAAGTCTAAAATTTTTTGTGAGATGATTCATTAAAATAGTTTAAGGTTATGGAGATGGATATTTTTAGTATATCACACCTCTTGCTACTCTGTTTTCTTTC
>JANXAC010000003.1 GCA_025061835.1 Spirochaetota bacterium | reverse complement strand
TCGTAGTTCCACTAACTTTACCGAAACCTCCGCTATTACCTAACCTTAACCATACACTAGATATGCCACTTATTGAACCCGTAGCAGTTCCCGTAACAGTTATACTACTACTCGTTAAAACCTGATTAGCGGAAGGGGATGTGATACTTACTGTTGGGAAATCCGTATCAACAATGAATACTACTGACTGTGTTTGACTTACATTACCATTTGTATCAACAGCAAAGATATAGAAAATGTTAGTTCCATCAGATAGACCACTGACATTAGTGCTCCAAGAAGTAGTTCCAGATACCTTTCCGAAATCTCCAGTATTTCCTAGCCTAAACCAAACTTCTTTGACACCACTGGCATCATCACTTGCTGTTCCTTGTATGGTTATAGAACTAGTATTGACTGACTGGTTGTTTGTTGGATACGTAACCTGTAGAGTTGGTGGAATACCTATAAATACTTGTATGTTATTCGTATAACTATGGTTGTTTGACTTGTCAGTAGCAAAAACCTGTATTGTATTAGTTCCATCCTGAAGTCCTGTAAGGTTTGTTGTCCAGTTAGTAGTTCCTGAAACCTCCCCGAATGTTCCAGAATTCCCTAGCCTGAAAAAGACTTTATTCACACCACTACCCTTATCATAAGATACTCCAACAACTTGAACACTATTAGTTCTGACAACCTGATTACTAACAGGATAATGAACTTGAACTTGAGGTCTTTCTTTAACCAAAAATAATACCTCTTGCGTTGAACTGTAATTACTATATATATCAACACCAAAAGATCTCAATAAATTAGTTCCATCATACAAGTTTGTAAGATTTATTGACCAGTAGTTTTTACCAAACGCACTAGTATAGGGACCTCCATTAATACTTACCTTTACAGAATCAACTTCACTTCCTAGATCAGAAGCAGTCCCGAAGACTAGCACAGAAGTATCATCAAATTCTTGATAATTCGTAGGAGAAACTATTGATACAGAAGGTCTCTCCTTAACTATCACCGAAACAGATTGAGTTATACTTGTATTCCCTGTCTTATCTTCAGAGAAGACATAAACTATGTTTGTTCCATCCTTAAGGGATAGATTAGTACTCCAAGGACCTCCAGACACGCTAGCCACACTAAAAGACAGATTATCGTTAGCCCTTATCATCACCCTGTTTATACCACTCACCAAATCACTGGAAGTTCCAGAAAAACTTACAGAAGTAGTGTTAAATACACTCAAACTACTAGGAAATGTTATTGAGATTGTTGGGGACTCCGTATCAATATAAAATGTTACACTTTGAGTAAGACTATGATTACCAGCATTATCAACTGAATAGATACGGAAAACTTTTTGACCATCTGACAAACCAACAAAATTAGTCTCCCATCCATCAAAACCTTGGATACCAAGTTTTGAAAAAGATGATAAACTATTTAATGAACAAAAAACATCTTTTATACCACTGTATCCACCGATAGCGGGATCATATACCTGACCACTTATGGTTATGGTATTAGTAGCAAAGTATGAATTGTTTGTAGGAAAGGATATTACTACAACTGGTATAGTGTTGTCATTAAATGTTGTATCAACACTGAATATAACTTGTTGCGTGATACTTGAGTTGCCAGCACCATCAACCGAGAAGACATAAATTGTATATATCCCATCCTGTGTCAAACTAATATTAGTCTCCCAATTAGGTGATTGAGATATTTTCGTAAACGTTCCGCTAGAACCACCATCAATCTTAAGCCAAACTTCTATACTACCCCCAAGATTATCATTACATGTTCCATATATACTCAAATTAGTAGTATTAAGTGTTTGACCGTTAGTTGGAAAGATGACACTTACAGTCGGCTTTGAACTATCAACAGTGAAGTTTATCGTTTGAGTAGAACTTACATTCCCTGCTCTATCGTAAGCCCAAACCGAAGCGGTATAATACCCATCAAAATACACAGTTATATTAGTAATCCAATTATCATTACCTAGTATATTATACAATGAACTTGTATTACTTATCTCTACAACTATCATTTTTACACCACTTCTATCGTCAGACGATGTCCCAGCAAAAAGCAAGTTTGTTACATTTAGCACAGAACCGTTTGATATAGAATTCACCGTTACACTTGGAGGAACGGTATCTATCTTGAAGACTATACTTTTTATTATACTTGAGTTATTTTTCTTATCCACTCCGTAGTAGTAGAGTGTGTAATTACCATCACCCGGTAGCAAGATATTTGTAGTCTCACCAGCTACTTCAACGAAGTTTCCATTATCACCAACTCTTATAAAAATACTCTTCAACCCACTACCTGAATCACTACCAGCAAGTTTCACTTGGATATTTGTAGTATTAAATGAATCTCCGTCATTAGGGTGTAGCAACTTGACATCAGGAGGAGTATTATCTATATCTTCACTTAAATCAATAGCAATCGTAGGTAATTTAGAACAACTGTATGTTAAAGACAAAGTAAATATGAATACTATAATCAAGAACCTCAACAACATAACAACCTCCTAGTGGAGACGATAATTTATTGACTTGTTAGTAACGCTATTAACAAAACTACCCCACTCACCTCTGTTTATAGTTGATACATTT
Organism: Spirochaetota bacterium; assembly: GCA_025061835.1. Lineage (NCBI taxonomy): Bacteria > Pseudomonadati > Spirochaetota > Spirochaetota bacterium. Next base: position 113,504 of record JANXAC010000003.1, on the reverse strand, counting down.
CTCGGGAAGATTGACCTCATACCTCCAGGTCCTGGGCTTCCTTGTCCAGCTTTACCATAAAACGCATAGAGGTTGAGCGTATGTCCTGAACTAGCACCACTACCTATAATACTATATGGAACTCTAAAACTATATAGGTTACCACTTCGTGTATAACTAATAGACGATACTACATTATTACCTAAACTATTCTTTGCGCTAAGATTTATCAAGTCTCCACTACTGTTAATATTACCCCATATAATCAATTCCATATTTATTCCAGCAACATTTGTAAACCAGAAATCACCCCAACCAGTAGTCCAATCACCTGACCATCCACTAGCTGATGGCTGATGACCGTTTAGGTTCGTTATATCTATCAATACAAAGAAATGATTAAGAGCAGGATTGCTTAAATTTGTTGCGAATATCTCAATTACAAGATTATTGTTTGAACTTATCACAAAAGCACTTACTATACTACCAGCCCAGAAATCATACTGACCATAACCTAAAAATGTCCTACTCACTGAAAAAGTATTCGTATTGGTAAAACTATGATTGTTACTAGCATCTATACTAAACGCATAAACAGTTATGTTAGTTCTCTCTGGCACATACATAAACTTATAACTCCAGTTTGTAGTTCCTGATGCCTCATAGTAAGGACCCGATAGATTGGTAGATACCATAACTTTACTAACTAGAGTATTATCATTAGCAAAACCACTCACCTCAACCCCTCCTGATGTTAGATCGTTAGTTATATTAGTCCCAATTGTAAATATTGAGACCGTAGGCCTTTCTTGAACTATGAAAGTTATGGTATTTGTGAGACTCACATTACCTGCTTCATCAACAACATAAACATAAACAGTATTACTACCGTCATTAAGGTTTGAGAATGTTTTACTCCAAGGCAGAGTGGCAGATGAAGTAGTATTTACTTTTTCAAATAACCCATCATTTATCTTTACAAAAACACCTGAAACTAATATGTTATCCGACGATGTTCCATTCACTACCACAACACTGTTCGTTGATAAGTGATTGTTCGTAGGGAAACTTATTGACACATTAGGCTTATTGGTATCTATAACAATGCTAACAGATTGTGTTAAACTGACATTACCAGCATTATCAACAGAGTAATAATAAATTGAATGATCACCCACACTAGAAAAAGATATATTAGTGCTCCAATTCACAGTGCCATTTGCCCTACCAAAGTATCCTGAACTACCAACTCTAACATACACTCCTTCTACCAAACTCCTATCATCACTAGCGAAACCTGAAACAGATACATTAAGAGAGTTGAGATTTTGATTGTTAGTAACTGATGAAACTGAAACTGTTGGGGGTTGTGTATCTATAATAACATCAACTTCACTGAATACACTACTCTTTTGAGAGTTATCAATACTGTATGCAGTTATCTTGAATGTTCCATCACTAGACACTTGAATGTTTGTAGTCCAATTCGTGTTAGTTACATAGTTTGAAATCTCAACAACTTTACCAAAGTCCCCAATATTACCAACTCTAATTAATACTTCCTTAACTCCACTTGAACTATCTGTAGCAATACCTGAAACAGCAAACTCTCTCGTTTTCAAAAACTGTCCATTAGACAAATTCGTTATAGACAAACTCGGAGCCAGTATATCAACTACAAAATTAACAGACTGAGTAATACTTGAGTTAGTCTGAAAATCCAAACAAAAGATTTCAAAATTATATACCCCATCTGATAACAAAAGTGGTATGATCCAGATATTTGTTCCTGATATTTGGTTAAAAGCCCCTGATGAGTTTATTCTATACCTTATCTTGTCAATACCACTTCCTAGATCGTTCGCATTTCCTACGATATTGACATTTGGTTCGTTAAATATCTGCCCCTCAGATGGTGATATTATAGAAATAGTAGGGATCTCACTGATTACAAAGGATACACTCTGTGTCAGACTATGGTTCCCAAAATTATCAACAGAATATGCTTCAAGTGTAGTACTACCATCACTGAGATTATTAATATTTGTTATCCAATTACCTGTTGTTTCAATCTTTACGAAATTGTTAGTTCCAATCCTAACCCATACCTCTTTTATGCCGCTACCCTGATCACTTGAAGTTCCTTCTACTGTTATTGAATTACTAGTAAATTTGTGATTGTTGGTTGGGAATATAATGGAGACCAAAGGTCTGATGTTATCAACGAAAAATTTTCTAGTATTAGTTATACTATGATTACCAGCAGTGTCAATAGCATATACCTGTACGAAGTAAGTTCCCTCTGTAAGTCCAGAGATATTAGTAGACCAGTTCGTTGTCCCGCTAAGTTTGTAAAACGGAAGATTCGTGTTTGTCGTTCCAACTATTCTAAACCAAACTTCAACTACACCCCTACTATCATAAGAAGTTCCATACACACTTAAACTTCCAGAATTGATATTTTGCTCTTCGGAAGGATGAATAATACTCACAACAGGGCTCGTATCATCAAGTATGAAACTAATTACTGAAACATTCGTATTCCCAGCAAAATCTACTGATACTATTCTAAGGATATTCAGACCAGGAGTCATGTTGATATTAGTGCTAACATTCGTTGAACTGAAAGTGTAGTTAGTCAAGGATGTATTTATAAGAACTTGCTTAACACCACTAACCTCATCAAAAACATCAACAATTACACTCACAGGATTTTTTACTATTGCTCTGTTGCTTGGAGATAGAATTGTAATACTTGGCTCAATAGAATCCACTTTGAATGAAACACTTTGAGTCATACTCGTATTATTACTAATATCAACAGCATAAACCTGTAAGACATGAGTCCCTTGAGAAAGGTTGGACAATACCTTACTCCAAGATGTAGTCCCTTCAACTAAAACAAACTGTCCTTCATCAACCCTTATATAAACACCACTTATTCCTGAAGAAACGCTATTCCTTGAACTATTCGTTGAGTCATAAGCATTACCAATAACAACTATATTACTGCTAGTCAAAATTGAGTTATTCGTAGGATACTTCACCAAAACTACAGGTCTATCATTATCAGACTTGACCAGATCAGAAAACTCTGGTAATTTGCTACAACTATACGCTAAAAGTGTAAAAAGCACAGTAATTACAAAAATTCTTCTCATACTTCTTAACTCCTAATATAGTCTAACGAATATGATAATAAACAAGTGTCAATTCTTCAAATCTTAATAAATAAATTTACTTCAAAACTTACATAACGAAGTTTTAATGATAAATAATCACTATTGATGGTGTTCAAAACGAGAAATTATCTTATACTTTTACAAACTCATTCCTTATTACTACCTAATCCTCAAGATATACAGTGATTTTTTAAATACACTCGTCCTTATTTGAAAAAAATTCACAAGACACATTAATAATTTTTTTATGACGCCAGAAGAAACTAGAAAGCGAGTTGAGGAATTGAGAAACTTAATAAGACATCATGACTATCTCTACTATGTTCTAAACCAACCAGAAATACCCGATAGTGAGTATGACAAACTCTTTAGAGAACTTGTTGAACTTGAGAGAAAGTTTCCAGAACTCATTACAAAAGACTCACCTACCCAGCGCGTAAGCGGAACAGTCGCTAAAGAGTTCAAAGAAGTTAGACACTTATTTGAGATGTATAGTTTAGCAAACACACAGAAGTATGAGGACTTTGAGGAGTTTGTGAAAAGGTTGAAAAAACTATCAGAAAGGGATGATATTGAGTTTATTTGTGAATATAAGTTTGATGGGCTCGCAGTTGAGATTGTATATATTGATGGTATCCTTTCATACGCATCAACGCGAGGAGATGGAACAGTCGGTGAGGATGTTACAGAAAATGTGAAAACTATTCGCAATGTGCCACTATCAATACCTTACAAGAACGAGGTTGCAGTCTATGGTGAGGTTATAATGTTCAAGGAAGACTTCGTTAAGTTAAACGAAGAGAAAGAAAGGTTAGGAGAACCTGTGTTTGCAAACCCAAGAAACGCATCCGCAGGCTCTCTCAGACAACTTGACCCTAGAATTACAGCATCAAGAAAACTCAAATTCTACGGCTACTATGTTAAGTCAAGGTTTGACCTTGGTATCAAAACTCAGTCAGAAGCAATTCAACTTTTAAAATCTTGGAGGTTCGCCACACCTGATGTATTTGTATCATCAAACCTAAAGGAGATAGAGGAATACCATTCTAAGATAGAAGCAGAGAGAGATAAGTTGCCTTTTGATATAGATGGAATAGTTGTTAAAGTCAATGACCTCTATCTTCACGAACTACTCGGTGCTGTCGGTAGAGATGTTAGATGGGCTATCGCTTGGAAATTCAAACCAGAACAAGGTATCACAAAAGTCAGAGACATCACTTTTCAGGTCGGTAGGACCGGTGTCATAACCCCTGTCGCAGAACTAGAACCTGTAAGAATAAAAGGAGCAAACATATCAAGAGTTTCACTACATAACTTTGATGAGATAAAAAGACTTGATATTAGGATTGGAGATAAGGTTATCGTTGAAAGGTCTGGAGATGTTATACCCTATGTTGCTGGAGTGTTGAAAGAAGAAAGAGATGGAAACGAAAAAGAAATCACGCCACCTGAATACTGCCCCGTTTGTGGAAGTAAGGTTGTGAGGTTTGAAGGAGAAGTTGCATATAGATGTATAAACAACTCCTGTCCCGCACAGATCGTTGAGAAACTTAAGTATGTCGTATCAAAAGGTAGATTTGATATACAAGGACTCGGAGATGAGATAATTGAGAAACTCTTTGAACTAGACTACGTCAAAGACATCTCTGATATATTTTACCTTGATGCAAGAAAGCTTTTTCTCTCTGGCGTCGGTGAGAAAAACTCCGTAAAAATTGAGAAAGCAATCCAGAACGCAAAAACTATTGATTACGATAGGTTCATAACATCACTTGGCATAAGGTATGTCGGAGAACAGACATCAAAACTCTTGAGCCTTAAGTTCCAACCGATTGAAAAACTTATAAACGCAACCTATGAAGAGTTGCTAACGGTTGAAGGAATTGGAAACATTGTAGCAAACTCAATAGTTTCATTCTTCAAAAACGAAAAGAATGTTGAAAGCATAAGAAGAATGTTAGACGCTGGTGTTAAGATAATTTACCCAAAAATAGAGGAGTCATCACTAGCCGGCAAGACAGTAGTAGTAACCGGAACACTCAAAAACTTCTCAAGGGATGAAATAAAAAGAGTTTTAATGTCTTTAGGTAGCAAGGTTTCCGAAAGCGTTTCCATAAAAACAGATTTCGTAATAGTGGGTGAAAATCCTGGAAGCAAGTATGACAAAGCGAAAGAATTGAATGTAAAAACGGTCTCAGAAGAAGAATTTATCCAACTAACAGGTAAGACTCTCAACGAACTTAAGAAACTCATCTCAAAGGACCAAAACCTTCAGTTATTCTAGGGTATAGGTTCTATCCATTCAAACTCTTTAAGCCTTTTGAGTTTCTCTCTGTTTTGAGCAATTTTTTTGAGTAGTCTCCTTATGGTAACATCGTAATACAACTCATTATTAAGTAGTTTTCTGTATTCATCCTCCATATAGTAGAGTATTGTAGCATAAACCTGTGAGTCAAACCTTGAAACGAGCCTAGCATACTTCTTCGCAATCTCAAACCAACCGAGAGCAGACTTGAAGTATGCTTCCGCTATTTCATACCCTTCAAGCAACTCCTTTTCATATTCCTTACTGTAAAAGTATATGTTGTCCTTGTAAAACTGCTTACCGAAATCTAAATAGTTCTTCGTAAGCAGAAGTGCCATATGTGTTTTCACAAGATACTTATACCTTTGCCAGTGTGTTTCATTACTTATTGGTGTCATAGCCCTTATCGGATGGTCAAAAGGTAATACCCAAGCAAGTTCAAGAAAGTAGATATTCCTAGAAACATTATCCAAATCCTGATAAAGCCATTCGTGGTAGATCTGGAAGAAATCTTCAACATACTTAAGTCTCTTGCTTATCGCTTTGAACTTGAAATCCTCTGCATCAGCAAAAACATTCAGGTTTAGGATACATAGTATGATAACAACAAAAATTACTCTCACAAACATTTCAAAAGAATTTTCGGATTTACCTAATGAAAATTTGCTAAATATCATCCGTTTATTAACCATAATACATCACCTCTTCACTAAACCTCCCGTGAGAGTTGAATAAAAGTCCTTGCTATCTCACCTCTTAAACCAATCTCTTTCCAACTCTTAATATTTTTGATTTTCATACTTCTCTACATACTTATCTATGTCAAACTTCTTTTGAAGTCCGTTAGCACTCATATATCTCACTCTGCCGAAAATTTTTCTCTCACTGAAAGGTCTATCAAAACTACCAAAACACCAAGAAATACCAGCATATCCATTCGGGTCTCTACCATCCAGTTCATACTTGTCGTTGAGATAACAAGCAATATCAAATGCCTCTCTTGGTGTTCTGGTCCACTCTATAAGTTTTTTAGCCCAATACATTCTCATATAGTTGTGCATTTTACCTGTTATGAGTAATTCTTTTTGCGCAGAGTTCCAATACTTGTCGTGTGTTCTTGCGTTCTCCAAATCCTCTAGGGTGTATATGTACTCTCTTTCGTCCCTTGAGTGCTCCTCTAATGTCTGTTTAGCCCAATCTGGTATTCCTTCGTACTTGTTGTAGTTTGGATTATAAAATACGAAATTTCTTGCAAGTTCCCTCCAAACAACAAGTTCATTAACATAAGACTGAACATTAGGGTCATCAAAAGAGTGAAACTTAAGTATCTCGTTTATTATCTCAACAGGAGATATGTTACCAAAGTGCAGGTAAGGACTCAAGTTAGATTGAAAGTCTTTTGTTGGGTCGCTTCTGTATTCTTTATAGGAATGAAGCTTGTTATGAATAAAACCAGTAAGTCTCTTTCTTGCTTCATCATATCCACCTACAAAGCTAGAAACGGGTTTAACACTTTTGCCAATATTTAGGTTGTCAAGATATTCTTGAACGGTATTGAAGTAAAATTCATCTCCGAAGTCAAGATGGTCTGATTTTATACTAGGTGTCTGAACTTCAAACTCTACAAGGTAGTTTTTGATTATGGGCATAATTTTATTTCTTACCAAGTAAGCGTAAGGCTCTTCCTTGTTTGAAAGAACTTCAACAGGAACAACAACATCGTTATCAACCTCAAATACCGCAACATCAACGCTTCTAGCAACTTCACTCCTCCACTTTCTTTGGAGACTCAAGTAGTTTCTGTCTAAAACAATACAACAGGATTTTTTACCGAATTCAACACATCCAGAGACATAATCTCCTTTCCTTATGAAAAACTTTATTCCAAGGTCTTCAAAATCCTTTCTCAACTTTAGAATCCCTTCTATCATGAACTTGTAGTATCTGATGTTTGAATGTTTGTACCTATCGGTGATGTTAAAAAGAACGACTACAGGTTTGTTGTTTTCATTCGCCAACTTAACCGCAAGAAGAAGAGAGTAGTTATAGTTAATTCTTTGACTCGCTTCCATACAATACAGGATGTAGTCTCTTGAAGAGTCTATGCCATAGCCGTTTATCTTTTTCACCCTAGTTTCTAAAACCATAATCCAAGTTTAAAAAATCTATCAGACTACCAAAAGTTTGTCAAGTCCGTCTGGATAATACAAACCTAATCTGACAAGTATCAAGGTAATAATACCTTTATACCCTTTTGCTGTGCTAACTTTTTGTATCCTCGTATATGAAAAAGGTCTTCAGCGAACTTTAGTATAGCTTTCTTAGAACTCAATCCCCACCTACTACCTATCGCATCAATCTTCTTATCAAACTTTCAGCGGTTTCATCTATCTTTTCAATTAACTCTGCTTTGACTTCAAGGACAAATTTCTTAAGGTCTTCCGACTGTTCCCCAAGAGCATAGTAAAATTCCTTTCCTAACCCCTCCGATTGCTTCCCTAGCGCTTCATAGAACTCTCTCTTCAGATCTAGCGATTGTTTTACTAACGCTTCCTCAAGATATGCCTTTGTGACAAGGTCATCACCATACAGTTTAAGGATTAACCTATGAACTTCAAAAGCAAAATCCTTATCCGTCCTTATAAGGTTAAGTATTTTCTCTTTCAGTTCTGTATCAGTCATATTTAAAGTATAATCACACTCCACAAGCTATGTCAATTATGTAAGTCCTTCAAAACCAATTCCTAGAAAGTAAAACCTCGCGACTACTCTACCAAAGTTCTTGAGTTCTCAAAGACTATATTAGCAGACTAACAATCAGAACATACACACCCAGTAGCAGTGAATATACAATACATATTGGTAATGTAGTTGAAATAATCTGTTTTTCGTATCCTTGTAGTCCTACTGCGGATGAAGCAACCGCTATACTTTGAGGTGAAATCATTTTACCAGCGGTAGCACCAGAGGTATTTGATGAAGCAATCCATTCAACATTGAAGCCAAGATTTTTAGCAGTTTCCTTCTGTAAAACTCCGAACAGTATGTTTGAACTGGTATCACTTCCAGTTATGAATGTTCCCATTGCACCAATGAGTGGTGAGAAGAGAGGATACAACACACCTGAAACTCCAGCAATCAATACAGCAGTACTTATTATCATTCCCGTGTTCCCCATAACTTTCGCAAGTATTACTATACTAACTATTGTAAGAGCACTCCATTTTATCTTATCCAGCGTCTCAATAAATGTCTCTAGTATAATCTTGAAATTAACCCCCATCACAAATGCACTTACCAGTGAAGAAATGAGTAGGAGAGTTCCAGGAGTTGTGAGGTAATCAATCTTCATCACTTTACCCTGAACCTCAAATGTTATTACAAAAGGATATTTATTGAGATATTCTGGAAACACAAGTCTTGTTAGTATCACGAGAACGAGAAGTATAGCATAATTCAACATAGGTAAAAGAACTTCCTTCAAGTAAGGATTTGGAGATTTGAACTGCTTAACAACTACTACAGTAGCCAAAGAAACTAGACTTCCAAGAACCGCAACTAGTTCAGGTCCTAAAAAGAAAGCAACGAGTGTTTGAGTAAGAGTAAACACAAAACCTATCATCAAAGCATCCTTCATAGACTTACCTATTCCCTTAAAGCCATCGTTAGATATAACAACAATGAGTAGTGGAATGAGTAATGAAAATGGTACCAATTGTAGAGCAACGAACCTAGTAAGTTGTTCAAGAGGTTCTTTAACTATGTTACTCAATACTATTACAGGTAGTCCTAGCGCACCGAAAGCAACAGGCACTGAGTTTGCCACAAGTGATATAACAGCAGCCTTAACAGGATTGAAACCCAATGATACTAGCATACCTGTTGGTATCGCAACCGCAGTCCCGAAACCCGCAACACTCTCAAGAAATCCTCCAAAGCAGAACGCTATCAAAACCGCCTGTATATTCCTATCTTCAGTTATACTATTCAAGAATACTTTTATCTTTTCAATAGAACCAGTCTTAACACTTATAAAGTAAGTAAAGACCGCAGCGAAAATTATCCACATTATCGGTATGATTGCTAAGACAAAACCCTCTAGGAAAGAAACTAAAAGAAGATTATAGTCAGTGTTCCAAACGAGTGATAGAGCAGATGTCACTATCATTGTGAAAAATGTTATCCAATGCATCTTTATCTTTGTCTTCAGTATCCCGAAGCCTATCAGAAAGAATGGTATCAGGCTTATAAGTCCGAGTAAATATGCTGGAAGTACAACATCAGAAGACATAACCACCCCCTATTTTTAGAGTTATTTTCATTATTTTGATAACTCACTTTCTAGATAGCGAGATAAAACCCCAACAACGATTTCTGTTTGTCCTAACCCCAACATTCTCTAAAGTCATAACATAACAATTCTACGCTCAGTTTAGTTAGACAAAATTAGACTTATCCATAAACTAGCAGTTAGTGCATGAAAAGCATTGTAATTTAAGTAAGTAATTCGTTGTATATCGTGTTATCACACACAAAAGATGTAGAATACTGACTATATTGACAACAAAACTATTTGCGAGTTGTTAGATTTTGTAAAACAACTTATCTACCGAACACTATTTGTTATTACCTTCCTCCGTTATAGCACCTCTTTTGCTTAAAACAACTGATATACCTAGAAGTATCAATGAGACAACAACGGCAGATATCCTTAACCACAGTGGTAAGTCAAGTATAACAATAGGTGCGATAAGTAGTGATACTAGGTTTATAACTTTAATAAGAGGGTTAAGAGAAGGTCCTGCTGTATCTTTAAACGGATCTCCAACGGTATCTCCTACAACTGCCGCTTTGTGTTCATCAGTTCCTTTACCACCTAAAAATCCATCCTCAATCTTTTTCTTTGCGTTATCCCAAACACCACCAGCGTTTGCCATAAACACCGCAAGCAACTGACCTGTCAGTATCGCACCTGCTAAGAATCCACCTAATGCTTCCGCTCCAAGCAAGAAACCTACCAAGATAGGAGAGAATATTGCAAGTATTCCTGGACCTATGAGTTCCTTCTGTGCAGCAAATGTAACTATCTCAACAGTCTTACCATAATCAGGTTTCTCTTTCCACTCCATAATACCCGGTTTCTCTCTAAATTGTCTTCTAACCTCTTCTACGACCAAGAACGCAGCCCTACCAACCGCCTTGATAGCAAAGGAAGAAAATAGGAATGGAACTGCCCCACCAATAAGGAGACCTATAAACACCTCTGGAACATTTATCTGAATACCCTTAAGGAATAACTGTGCTTCGTCAATGAATGATCTAAATAGTGATATTGCAGCGATAACTGCAGTAGCGATAGCAAGACCTTTTGTCAAAGCCTTCGTTGTATTACCAATAGCATCCATTCTATCAAGGACTCTACTTGCGTTTTGATTTTTCACTCCTGACATTTCAAATATTCCGTGAGCGTTATCGGTAATAGGGCCATAAGTGTCCATAGCAAGTATGTATCCTGTTGTTGTTAGCAATCCTAATCCTGTGAGAGCAATACTGTAAGCAGCAAGAGATAGGCTGTCGGGGAATATCAGTAACGCTCCACCGATCGTGCCTGCTATCACAACGATTGCCCAAACCGTAGACTCAAGACCAACCCCCATACCTGTTAGTATCACTGTCGCAGGACCCGTCTTGCTTGAGTATGACACTTCCGTAGCAGGTTTTTTATCAGGATGTGTAAAGTAATCAGTAAGCCACATGGTAACTACTGCAAGGAAGATACCTATGGATGGAGGGATCAAGAACCTAAAATCTGGCTGTCCAGTGTTTGGATCTATAAGATAGAAATATATCACGATAGCAAAACCTATTATGGAAAGAATAGCAGATACTATGTATCCTCTGTTTATACCTTTCATCGGGTCTTGCTCATCCTCCTTCATCCTAACACTCCAGATACCTACCATGGATGAGAAGACGCCTATCGCCCTAAGTATTAGGGGGAACATTATAAGTTTCAACGCAAACATTTCAGCATTCTGACCGTAGGTTTGAGTGAAAACTGGGTCAAGAAGAGTAGCGGCAGCAAGGATTATCGCAGCAACTAGCGTAACTTCATAAGATTCAAAAACATCTGCAGTCATTCCGGCACAATCTCCAACGTTATCGCCTACATTATCCGCAATAGTTGCAGCGTTTCTTGGGTCATCCTCTGGTATTCCTTTTTCAACCTTTCCAACAAGGTCTGCACCAACATCCGCAGCCTTTGTATATATTCCACCCCCAACCCTCATAAACAAAGCAGCAAGTGCAGCACCAAAACCAAAACCTACCAAAACTTTCATTGCTTCTTCTCTAAAAGCCATAAATATGATCGTAGCACCAAGTAGTCCAAAACCAAGAGTGAACATTCCAGAAACTGCACCGGCTCTAAAGGAAATCTTAAGAGAATCTGAAAAACTCTTGGTCAAAGCAGTATAAGCAGTTCTAACATTCGCCTTTACGGACAACCACATCCCAACAAAACCAGCTCCGTAAGACGCAAAAACTCCCATAAGAAATGCTATAGCAATACCCAACGGCAACCTTATGTCTTTGTAGATAGATTGATAAACAAAGAATAGTATCACCATCAAAGCAATAATAAACCATATCATCGTGTTAAACTGTCTTCGTAGATAGGCCATAGCACCTTCCTCTATAGCGGAAGAAACTTCTAACATCTTCTTATCACCAACTTCAACCTTTATAACATACCTTACTAGAAATATTCCATAAATCAGAGCAACTATTGAGCTTGCCAGAACAAAGAATAATATCCCCCACTCTGTCTGACCGAACTGGGGTAAAACTATCTTACCTTCCATACAAACCTCCCAGTTTTGATTATCAAAGAAATACTAATCACTTTCAATATTGAAAGCGAGGAAGTCTTGTTTTACAATTAGAACTATCTATTAACTATTATGGGAGGGGAATTTATGTATGAGTTTGATGAAAATCCTACTAATATAAAGGTTTTAGGTGTAGGAGGAGCAGGTTGTAATGCTGTCAACAGAATGATACAAGCTGGTCTTAAAAATGTTGACTTTATAGCAGTTAATACTGATGCTCAAGCGCTATCAACAAGTTTATCACCCACCAAGATACAAATAGGACAAAAGAGAACAAAAGGTCTAGGTGCTGGTGCAGATCCTAAAGTAGGTGAAGAAGCAGCAAACGAGGATAGAGACTTAATCTATGACGCATTAAGAGGGTCTGATATGGTATTCATCACCTGCGGTATGGGTGGAGGAACAGGAACAGGTGCTGCACCTGTTATATCACAGATTGCTAGAGAACTCGGAGCACTCACAGTAGCAGTCGTAACGAAACCATTCTTAACCGAAGGTAAGAAGAGAATGGACAGAGCGGAAGAAGGTATAAAAAAGTTAAAACAACATGTAGATACACTCATAGTTATTCCAAACCAAAATCTCTTCAAAATCCTAGATAAGAAAACTCCTATAGAACAAGCATTCCTGAAGGCAGATGAAGTTTTAATGCAAGCGATACAAGGAATGTCAGACATAATAACAAAGCCAGGCTTAATAAATGTAGACTTTGCCGATGTTAGAACAGTCCTCAAGGAAGGAGGAGAAGCATTGATGGGTATAGGTGTTGATACAGACCCCAAGTCGGTCGCTCAAAAAGCCATAAACAATCCACTTGTTGACAATATTTCCTTTAGAGGTGCAAAAGCAGTTCTAGTCAACATAACAGGCGGACGCAAATTATCACTTGACGATATAAACACAATAATGGAAACGATAAACGAGACGGCAGACAAAGAAGCAAACATAATAATGGGAGCATGTCCTGATGAGGCAATGGGTGATAACATAAGAGTCGTAGTCATAGCAACTGGGTTCCCATCACAATCAGAAACTGTATTCCAACAACAGCAACAATCTAGTATTGAAAAAGATACAAACGTAGGACTTAACCAAGGTGAAGTAAAAGTAGTCCCTGGTATAGGAAAGATAATATCAAGACAGGACTTCTTATCCAAGAGAAGAACAATAAGATCACTTGAAGACAGTGATAAAGATGTTCTTGACCTCTCTACTCCTGCTATCCTCAGAAAGAATAGATTTGCTTCTCTATCTTCAATTGAAGATTACGATGAAGGAATAAGTAGAAAATTCTAACCAGCATCTCATAAAAGGACTTTGAAGGAATTTTCTAGTTAGAAATGTAATTTCAATATCATTGCTTCCCTTTTCTCAAATTTCTTCTACCTATTCCAATAGTGTTTTTGTTTGTTCGTTAAGATGTGGATAAGCATAATAAAAGTTATTTAAAATAAACAATGGAGGAAGATAACATGAATACTAATCCAAACGAGATTGAGGCAAAGAAGAAGGCTTTACAAGAAGCGATTGCCAGAATAAAGAAAAACTACGGTGAAGGTTCAATAATGATACTCGGAGATACTAAACCCGTTGAAAAAGTTAAGTCAATATCAACTGGTTCTATTCTTATTGACTCTATAACTGGCATAGGTGGTATTCCCAAAGGTAGAATAACAGAAGTTTATGGGCATGAATCATCAGGTAAAACTACTATATGTCTTCACATAATAGCAGAAGTCCAAAAAAGTGGAGGATTTGCTGCGTTTATTGATGTTGAGCATGCACTTGACCCAGTATATTCAAAAAGTATAGGTGTTGACGTTGCTAATCTAGTAGTCTCACAACCTGAGTCAGGGGAAGAAGCACTAAATGTTGTTGAGAACTTAATCAGAAGTAATTCTATTGATGTGATTGTCATAGATTCAGTTGCAGCACTAGTTCCAAAAGCAGAGATTTCATCAGATGTAGGAGATGCAACTATAGGCATACAAGCAAGGCTTATGAGCCAAGCACTCCGCAAAATAATCTCAATTGTATCAAAAACAAACACTGCCATTGTATTTACAAACCAGTTGAGGATGAAAATCTCAACAGGTTTCTCTTACGGAGGTCCCCAAGAGACAACAACCGGTGGAACTGCCCTAAAGTATTACGCATCATTGAGAATAGAGACTAGAAAAACAGAGAGTATAAAAAAAGGTGATGAGGTAATAGGAATGATATGTAAAGTTAAGATAGCAAAGAACAAGGTAGCACCTCCATTCAGAGTAGCCGATGTGCCAATACTCTACGGTAAAGGCATATCAAAACCCTACGAAATACTTACAATAGGACCTGAACTTGGTATCATAAAGAAAAGTGGTAATTGGTATTACTACGGAGATGACAAATTAGGTAACGGTATTGACCAAGCATTAGCAACTCTTGAACAGAAGCCGGATTTAGTAAATAAACTTGAAGTTATGATAAGACAGAAACTTGGCATAGAAATTCCAGATTACCTTAAAAATGAAAAACCCTAACCTAGTCATAATAGACTTAAGATCCCCAAGAGATTTTGAAAAGGACAGAGAGTTTTACACATCAAGAAACTTGAATGTTTTAAACCTTGATTTCTTCAAAGCACCAAAGGAAGTTGAAATACTTGACAGACAAAAGGAATATCTAGTGGTATGTGAAAGTGGAATGCTAAGCGATATACTAACAAAGGTTATGCAGTCAAAAGGTTTCAAAAGCGTCAAGAATGTCAAGGGAGGAATAGAAGAACTAAAAAGACTCCTAAAATGAAACACAAAGAAAGAGTTATAGTTAGACTAAAACTACTCAGTTGATTAAAAACGGTATAAATTGTTAGTTATAATTTTTTCATTCTGAACTTTAGAGATAGATTATTTTGATGAAAAGAGTTAAAGGAAGGTTGTTAATAAACATACTTCATATACTCTCTATTCTAATACTTTTTGGATCTCTTTTTGTCTCCGTAGAGACCGGAACTACTGATACAAGTTTAACCAAAACATTTCTATCCCAAAACAGGTCCGAAGAAGATGTCAAGGTTATCTTGATTAGGTTATCTCAATCTTTAGCGGTTTTGTTATCAGGGATCTCTCTATCCGTTTCAGGATTAGTTCTACAAAGGATAACAAAGAATAATCTAGCAGACCCTGGTATTACAGGAGTGCTGTCCGGAAGTGTTCTAGGTATAACAATTATGTCTGCTTTTGGAATAGCATCTTACCTAGGCTTCTCGTTCGTAAGAGTTGCATTTTCATTCATCTTTGGCTTTCTAGCTGGACTAATATTTACCCTAGTATCTTCACTAGTAAGGGACTCTCTTAAAACACTTATATTTGGAGTTATGCTAAACAGTTTCATATCTGGACTCATAATCCTCATTCAATCACTACTAGACCCATACAAATTACAACAGACATTCTCATTCCTTCTAGGTAGCGTAGTAATATCCGATTTTGAATTCTTACTCGTAGAGTATTCAGTAGTGATCCTGGTAATACTAATATTAATTTTACTCTCAAGGAAACTTGATGTTATATCTCTTGGTGATACTGATTCGCATGTTTTAGGTATCAATGTGAGGCTATGGAGAACAGTATTTATTGTTATCACGGTTGTGATGTCCTCAACAGCAGTCTCGCTCACAGGTGTGATAGGTTTCGTAGGGTTTGTTATACCAAATGTAGTAACGATCTTATCGTATAGGTTCATATCATTTTCAACAAAGGATGTTATAATTTTCTCTAGTGTGATTGGAGGAATATTTCTAACACTATGTTACATAATAGCAAGAAAATTAATACCTTTTTTGGAGATTCCATTAGGCGTTATAACAGGACTTATCGGAGCACCAATATTTGCTCTCATATTACTTAGGTTAGATAAATCAAAACAATGACAAATTATCAAATAAACAACTAAATTTCTTGACATCGCTTCTACAATACTTTACATAAATCCCGATTAGATGAATAATCAGAGTTCTAAACTTTTTGCTAACTCACCTTCGTTCCAGATAGTTTTCGTTAGTTCAAGATTCTGTTTCATACCAGACTTATGTATTCGCTAGTGAAAAGATTTACTCGTCTAGAAACCAATCTTGATCGCGAGTTTCGTATTGTATTGAGTAATTTTAGGTTAATTTTAATTAAACGAGCACTCTCGTTTAGAATACATAAACTACGAAGAGGTTGAAGTTATGCGAAGAGTGCTAGTTATATTCCTCTTGAAAGTCATCTTTGCTGCCTACATATTTTCCAGTCCCATAACTAACTTAAGTGATATTCAGGGGTATAAGATCAACAAGATAGTATTCTCTCAAATGAGTAGGCAAGCAGAAAATCTTCTGAGAGACAATATTACTCTGAAAGAAGGAGACTTTTTAGACCTTGACAAAGTCATCCAGATGACCAAAGATATATATAGATTGAGTATTTTGTATGAGTTTAGTATTGACTATGCAATAGTTGATAGAGATAAGAAACTTCTTGACATTTACATAGTTGGTAAAGAAGCAGATGTTATTGATGAGGTAAAGATAAACGGCAACAAGAGTTTGAGTTCAGATGATATAAAAGAAGTCTTGTTCATAAACAAAGGCGATTATGTTAGTGAATACAAGATATACTCTTCAATCTTTGCTATAAGACAAAAGTATAGAGAGGAAGGACTACTAGATGCAACTGTAAGACATTCATTCTCTAGAGAGAATAATAAGCTAATACTCAACTTTGACATAGACGAAGGACCTAGAAGTATAGTCAAGAAGATAACATTCTCTGGTATTTCCAACATAAACGAAGGAGACTTGAAAGGAATTATGGATACAAAGGAAGAGGTTAAGTTCATAGGAATACCGATCGTTAGAGGGTACTTTGACCCTGACAAGTTTTCAAAGGATATTGACAAGATAAAATACTTCTACGATACTAAAGGTTTCATTGAGTCTAAAATTTCATTTACGAACATCGTTGTAAGTAACCATTACGATAACCAAACTAACCTTATAGAAAAGCATATTTACATAACGATAGGTATTGAAGAGGGACAAAAATATTATTTTGGTAGTATTGAAATCAAAGGAGATATAAAGGTTTTCAGCACTAACGAAATTCTAAAAAAGTTTAAACTTCTCAAAGGTGATGTTTTTGCGATGGATCAAGTTGATAAGTGGATATACAGTGTAAGTAGGATGTATTGGGATAGGGGTTACATTTTCACTAGAGTTGATAAAAAGCTAAAGAAGAACGAAAGCATTAGATTTATTGATATAGAAGTTGAGATACAGGAAGGTGACATAGGTCATATAGGAAGCATACTTGTAGTCGGTAATACCTACACTAAAACATATGTTATTGAAAGAGAACTTGATGTAAAAGAGGGGGAAATATTCACTGTCTATAAACTACAAAGAAGCGTAGAAAGGCTCAACATGACACAATACTTTGAGAAAGTTGAATGGGAAGTTAAGGAAGGAGAAGCAGAAGGAATAATGGACCTCATATTCAAGGTGAAGGAAGGTAGGACTGGTATCATCTCACTATCAGCAGGTTATGGATCTGTTAGTGGTTTTACTCTAGGCGGAAGTATATCTCACATCAACCTATTCGGGACAGGTAAGAAGATACAGGGCAAGGTAGATATAGGTCAAAATCAACAGGGCATCAATCTATCCTTTACAGAACCATATCTCTTTGACTCGTTGTTTTCGCTTTCAACATCAATATACTTCTACAATACCCTCGTAAGAGACATAATCGTTGATGATGATAGTAACGGAATTCCTGAAAGCACTAACGGAACATACTGGCAGACGAAATTAGGTTTGGGGTTAAATGTAGGCAGAAGGCTAGGAAGCTACTACAATGTAGGAGTTGGATACTCTATATACTCAACGATTACTCACAATAAAAGTTTCATCAACCCTTACGATGCTAGTGTATCAAAAGAACTTAGCCTAACATATGTTGATAACTGGTGGGAAGTGTATAGGGGGAAACTCAAAAGTATCTTGAGCTTGAGTTTCTCGTTTGACAGTAGGAATAACCCACTTGTGCCCTCTAAAGGCGTAAATGGCGGATTGTATCTTGACTATGTTGGACACTTAATAGGTGGATTTTTTGAGTTCATAAAACTAACGGGAAGTTTCTCATTCTATCAGGCTATACCAATAACGGAAGAATATAGTCTTGTGTGGGTTCTATACACTACACACGGGGCTATGTTCCCTCAACTTAGTGGAAGACTTGAGTTTGAAATAATGGACCTATTCTGGTTTGACGGATATTACGAACTTAGAGGTTGGGGAGGGTATGGTATAAGAGGTAGAGCAAAATCATTCTTCTCAACAGAGTTGAGAATACCAATAATAGGTAATGAACTCTGGGGCACTTTATTCGGAGACCTTGGTAATGCATTCCCAAGACCAGAGGATTACAATTTTGACCTAAATAGATACTACGGTAGTTTCGGTATAGGTGCTATGATAAACATACCGGGTTTTCCAATAAGAATATATTTGGCAAGACAATTTAGGTTCCAAGATAACACTCCAAGACTATACCTAAGCGATCAATTCTTCAACAACTGGCAATTCGTGTTCGCAATACAAGGATTGTTCTAACATTATCCCTATTCTCTCTAAAAATCCGAAGGAACTCTACTCCGTCAAAAACACCTATAGAACTTGATCTATGTTTTTCGCAAGAAGATACTTATAAACAATACCAGAATACTTTTCAAGTATCTCAAGTCTGTAAAAAGCATCCCAGAGGTTCGTTTTACTCTTTATGATAACACCATGTTTGTGTAGAATGATAATATCATTCTCTACTCCTCTTACTACATTCGCACCTTCTGGTGTTCCAGGTGTTGCGTATTCGGTTACGTAGATGTCTCCCAGAAAGTATTCTGCTTCCGCAAGCAATTTTGTTTTAAAATTGTATCCAAGAAGGTCAAGAACTATAGTGTTTTCAGGATGAGCATGTAGCACACACTTCACATCCTCACTAGTCAAATAACACTCAAGGTGAGTAAAAACCTCACTTGAAGCATTACCTCTCACTCCCCTTTTCAGGTCATCAATACTGACAACAACAATATCCTCTTCCTTAAGGTTAAACTTCGGAGTTCCTGATGGTGTTATAACTATCTTATCCTCAACTCTATAACTTAAATTACCTTCCTTGGAAGTTATGTAGCCTTTCTTATACATCAGTTTTGATACCTCTACAATCTCTCTTATCAATTCTTCCATAACATTAGAAGAAACTCAAAACAACTTTGTTTATAGTTAAAGCCCAGCCATCTATCAAGAAGAAAAATATTATCTTTATTGGAAAGGAAATTACAACAGGTGGTAAGAAAAACATACCCATAGATATCAGTATGCTTGAAACTACTATATCTATTATGAGAAATGGTATCAACAATATAGCACCCATATAAAATGACACCGTAAGTTCATTAACTATGTAAGCAGGTATAAGAACATGAGTAGGGACATCATCCCTCGTAGCAGGTCTCGGAAGGTTTGCAATCTTAATGAATTGATAGATATACTTCTCATTCGTCTGCCTGAACATAAACTCTCTTATCGGTTTCATCGTGTTATCAAACGCCTTTTCAATACTCATTTTACCATCTATGTATGGCTTTATACCTTCATTGTAGGATTTTGTGAAGATAGGCCACATTATATATAGCGTTATAAATAGCGCAAGTCCTATAAGGACTTGGTTTGGTGGAATATTCTGTGTAGTCAACGCTCTAGGAATGAACGCTAATACGATATACACTCTTATGAAAGATGTTAACATTATCAGTATTGACGGTGCTAGAGATAAGATTGTGAGAAGAAGAAGTATCTGAAGAGATACCGAAACTTCCTGTGGAGTCCTTGCCTCATCAACACCTATGGTAAATCTAGGTAAAGGAACTTGAGCAGAAACAACAGTCGTAAGCAACAAAACTATGACTATAGAAAATGGTATCAACTTTACCAATTTCATAAACCTATTTTACAGAAAACTAATATTGTCTTTCCAACTCGGAGTTATGGGCATTATACTATACTATCTATGATTTACAAAGTTTGATTAACCCGCTTGAATGGTTCTTGAATTTATTCATAACAAAGAGTTTATAATTATATTAATGTTGTATGAAATATTCCATAGTTACACATGGATGTAAGTTAAACCAGTTTGAGAGTTCTGCAATTTCAACCAAACTCAACAATCTAGGTTTAAACTATGTTGATAACCTTGAAGAAGCAGATATAGTAATATTCAACTCTTGCACCGTTACGGATACTGCGGATAAAAAAGGAATTAAATTCATCAAAAAGATTGGAAAACTTAAGAACAACAAGGAAATAAAATTTATCGTCACAGGTTGCTTTGCACAGACAGACAAAGAAAGAATAGTTCAGTATAACTTCGTTGATTGCGTTGTTGACAACAAAATGAAGTATAAGATACCAGAGATTATTCAATCCTACTTATCAAGAGGATATCTAAATGTTGAAAGTGTTAAACCAAAAAAGAGAGACAGATTTGAGTTTGAGCCAGAGTCGTTTCTAGGTAGGACAAGAGCATTCTTGAAGATACAAGATGGATGTAATAGGATGTGTTCATTCTGTAAAGTGCCTTTTGCAAGGGGTGGAAGCGTATCACTTGAGTTTGAAGAAGTTGTAAGAAGGTTTAAGAAACTTCTTGAACTTGGATACAAAGAGATAGTTATAACAGGAGTTAATATAACAAGTTACAATTGGTCTGGACATACATTACGAGACCTACTGATTGAACTAAACAAAACTAAAGGAGACTTCAGAATAAGACTCTCGTCCATTATGCCTGATGAGTTTGATTACAGAATACTTGAACTTGTGAAGGATGGAAAACTTACACCTCACTTACACATCTCTATCCAGAGTGGCTCTGACCGTGTAATAAGGATGATGAGAAGGAACTATACTTCCTCTGACCTTATAAGGCTATCCGAAACAGCAAGAAAATACAATGAAGACTTTGGGTTCAGTGGTGATGTGATTGTTGGTTTCCCGGGAGAAACAAATGAAGACTTTGAGAAGACCATTGACACCGTTAGTAAAGTAGGTTTCTTTAGACTACACATCTTCCCATTCTCACCAAGAAGAGGAACTCCTGCTTCCGTTATGCCAGACCAAACAGATGAGAAAGTTAAAAAAGAAAGAGAGAAAATACTCTTCGGCGTCGTCAAAGAATTATCAAAACAATTTAAGAGTAGATTTCTAGGTAGAGAAATTAGAATACTACCAGAAGAAGACTATAACGGTGGAATGTATGGATACGCAGATAATTATTTAAGAGTATTCTACAGAGGTAAGGATTTGACTAGAAACGAGTTCAGTTTTGTCAAAATTACAAACATAAACGAAGAAGATGTTACTACCGCAATAGCAGACTAGTGATAACAAAAACTAGTCTATTCAAAAACCTCCTTCATAACCAGAAGTTTTGAAGATAAACAAAATCTATCCGAAACGACCAGACAAAACACAATCTGAAATAAAGTACGCACAGAAGTTATGAAGTCAATTTGCTGTAATGAAATTTAAATTAATCTAGACTTCAAGAGTTCCAATTCAAAACTAAGCACTAAGTTCCTTCAGACCATCCTGAAAGGTATCGTTCTTGTTCTGGAGTAAGTGTGTCAATTTTTATTCCCATAGATTGGAGTTTTAACCGTGCAATCTCTCTGTCAATTTCTTCTGGAACTGGCATTACTGATTTCTTAAGTTTTCCCCTGTTTTTAACGAGATATTCGCATGAAAGAGCCTGGTTTGCGAAGGACATATCCATCACGCTTGAAGGATGACCTTCAGCATTTGCTAGATTTACAAGCCTACCTTGTCCAAGAAGGTATATCTTTTTACCATCTATCTCATACTCAACAACACCTTTCCTTATCTCTTCTTTACTTTTAGAAAGAGTATTAAGTGATGAAACATCAATCTCAACGTCAAAGTGTCCAGAATTAGCAATGATTACCCCATCTTTCATCTTAAGTATATGATCCTTTGTTATAACATTTTTATTACCTGTTACTGTTACGAAAAAGTCTCCAATTCTTGAAGCCTCATCCATCGTCATAACCTCATACCCATCCATAACTGCCTCAAGTGCTTTTATTGGATCAGTTTCTGTTATTATTACTCTAGCGCCCATCCCCTTTGCTCGCATAGCGACCCCTTTACCACACCATCCATACCCAGCAACAACGAAATACTTACCAGCAATAAGCCTATTTGTGCTACGAATTATACCATCAATAG
This sequence comes from Spirochaetota bacterium, assembly GCA_025061835.1. Classification (NCBI taxonomy): domain Bacteria; kingdom Pseudomonadati; phylum Spirochaetota; species Spirochaetota bacterium. The sequence continues at coordinate 90,818 of JANXAC010000003.1, read as the reverse complement.
TGCTCTGTCCAGTTCCATACCTATTGTCAAACAGATGTTTTGTCATAGCATCATTTACGGCAATTATTGGGTACTTCAACACTCCTTCTTTCTCCATAGCCCTAAGTCTTATAACACCAGTTGTTGTCTCTTCAGTCCCACCTATCACTTTGTCAATAACACTAGTCATTTCTTTGTGAAGTGTTGTAACGAGGTCAGCTCCATCATCTATCGTTATATCAGGTTTTCTTGATAAAACCTCTCTAATGTGAGAGTAGTAGGTATCTCTATCCTCACCTTTTATAGCAAATACTGGTATCTCAAAATGCTTTACCAACGATGCAGCAACATCATCCTGTGTTGAGAGAGGATTTGAAGCACATAGTAGAACCTCCGCTCCACCTTCCTTGAGTGTTATAGCAAGGTTAGCAGTCTCTGTAGTTATGTGTAATGCACCAGATATGGTTATCCCCTTAAGTGGCCTCTCTCTACGAAATCTCTCTCTTATGATCGCAAGAACTGGCATATCTTTAAAAGCCCACATTATCCTCTTGTATCCTTCTTCTGCTAGGTTGATATCTTTTATATGATACTCCATAAACTTTTCCTCCTCGTCTAGACTACTTAAATAATATCTCTAGACTACTCAAGTAGCGGGTTTTTAATCTTGAATAATCCACTTTAGTAATTTCTACTATGCACCTTGTGATAAGGATTCTTGATTTTTTATTGTTATGCTGTCAAATCCTATTTAAAGCAAAGATATTAAGAAAGCAGATATTTTGTTCCTAGGAATTTAACTATAACTTTGTTAATATAACCTGTATGCAACTTCCTAATCAACTACTAAGTAAGTGATGATTAATTAAGTAGCAATTAATTCAAACTCAACATCAAAAGACTTCAAAATTTTGGACTACGAAGTTTATCTACTCAACAAACTTGTAGTTAGGGTTGTATTTTATAACTTCGTTATAAACATAGTAGCCAAAGTATTCAAGCACTAAAGGTGTTGGGAACACATCTATAGCCTCAAATTCTTTTATTTTCTGTATCTGCTTTTTTAAGCTCTCATCTCTAGATATTCTATCATCAAGCATTCTAGCACACTCTTCATATTTCTTCTCAAAAAACAATTTTCTTTCATTTTCATTCAAAAGTCTTACAAAACTTTCGTATCTGTGTATATATCTGTAAGAAGGCTCCAACGATGTTGAAGGTATCAACTGAAGTATCGCCAACACAACAACAAGTGATACGAAAATACCAACAAATACAAAATACCACCTCAACGCATTACTCATAAATAACCTCCTATTTTTTGAGAGCACTGATCCTCTGTATAGCGTAGTTGTATTCCTGAGTATTAGGACCAGTCCAAGAGTCAACAAATTCTGAATAGTACCTCAGCGCTTCATCCCTCTTACCAAGATTATCAGCGGAGAAGGCAACAGCAAAATAGAGATACTTTGCATTATCCTTAACCTTCCTAAGCCCCTCAAGTCCATATTCATACGAACTCTTAAAGTCTCTTATTGAGATATAGTAGTTAATAACTCCCATATAGAACATTAGGTCCTTATTCTTGGAGAATTTGATATAATTCTCCATAGCACTCTTTGACTTATTCAACATCTGAACATCAATACCTGAAAATCTGGCTAGATACATATTTGCTAACTGTAAGTATAGTTGTGCTTTCTGAGCATCATCAGTTGTAGTTTGAACCAACATCTCATACTGGACGATATTTGATTTTGGAGTTGATTTGAACCTATCGGATATATTTTTGAGTAGGTTTAAATCGTTGTATTCCGGTGCTTTTTTAGGGTCTCCTCCGTATTGTCTTCTATAACTTAGGTTTTTAATCAAAGTATCACAATAGACTTTCACTTCATCTAAATATCTTCCTTCCTCCTCTGGTGAAGCAAAAGAATTAGCGTATTCCAAAGCCAAAACTCCAAATCTTATGAAAGCATACGATGCGAACATATCAACTCTTATTGCCTCGCGTAGTAAATCAAGAGCCTTGAGAAAATATTGCTTTGACTTCTCTATATCTTTATCTTCCAGGTAGTATTTGGACATCTGATAATACAACATAGCACTATTAAACAGCATTGGTGCCATATCCGAACCATACTTAACTGCTTCATCAAGGTATTTAGGTATCATTTCTTTATACTCTGCTATCAAATTCAAGAGATTACTCCTTACTGTAGGTTCTACTATGTTTGTTACGTTTTTGTATTCAGACATCTTATCAAAATAGTATTTTGCAAGAGAGTAGTTGAAAGAAGATGCTATCTCTTTCGTAAGGTAGTCCCACCATACTGAAACTGGTGTCTGCGTCCATCTCTGCTTGTAGTAGTTGTAGTAATCCATAGTATCTAAGCCATTAGGATGTTCATAATCTTTCAGGAAGTATATTCTATCGCCCTTTACCGTTATGTATCCCTCTTTAGAAAGGATACCCAAAACTTGATTGAAAACAACTTTGTAAATACTCTCTGCTCTTGCTCTTATTATAGGAATTAAGTTGTTGTACGAAACTTGATCTACAACCAAGCCTTTGAGGGATTCTTCATACACAACTCTCTTTACTATCTCATTGAACAGAAGTTTTCCATTCTTACCACCAGTATATACAAACTCTTTTTTTGGAATTACTCTGTTAGTCTCTATCTTCACATACCCTTCGTATTCCAAAACTCTCGTTAATTCAAACACTTTCTGTGCATCAATGTTAGGGATAAGCAAACTCTTGTAGATTGAACTTACATAATCTATTGGAAGTGATTTATATTCCTTAAGTTTGTCAACTATGAAGTATTTTGAATCGCTAACCTTATACATCATTCCATACTGCTTGTAGTAGTAATCTCCATACTTCCAGAGTTCTTTTCCAGTCCAGGTCATGTAAACGTTTTTCTTACCAACCTGATCCTTGAACTTATACTCTTCAAAAGTTGGTTCTCCCTTTGTCCTAAGTTCACCTTTGTAAAATGGCTCAAAACCATTTATAATGTTGTAATCAACTACATCCATCCTAAGTTGAAGGTTTTGAAATGGTAAGTATCTCAAGTCTCCATAAATCCTTTTAAAAACATTCCCCTTTTGGTCGTAGCAGACAACATCAGGTCTTTTAAACTCAACCATCTGGAAGTAAGCCAGCCCAAAAACTTGGTTATCACCACCCTCAGTCATAAGAACAGTGTTGGTAGTGACAGACCTTATAAGCCCGAGTGAGTAATCGTTATTAAGCCAATCCATTGAGTTATCATTATACTTGTAATTCTGCAAATATGTAAAAGCAACCATAACAAAGAATACGGCACCTAAGGATATATCAATTATATTCTTCATAATCATCTACCTCTTACTCCTGAATAAATACTAATCAAATCTACATTCCGCTTTCAATTAGCGAACCGGATATTTGTATATACTTCTTATAACCCACTCAAAGCTAAACTTACCACTGAACTTATTCCATAATACCAAAAGTTGATAAAAGATAACAACCAGTGTAAGTCCTATCAACAATCCCTCAAGAGCTGAAAAAATATTCTTGTAATAGTAGTAATCATCACCAAACTGTATCCATCCTACAATTCTAGGTATCAAAACTATCGGTATATGATGCAAAATATAGACAGTAAGAGAGAAAAGACTATACACTCTGAACGGATAGAACCATCTGTATTCCACCTTCTTAAGATCTAACATTATATGCAAAACCCAAAAAAGTATGAAACATATACCAAGTAGTATGAGGAACATCGTAAAACTCAAATGATAAAACTCAAGTTCCATCAGGTATGCTTTTACAAATCCTTCACTCAACAAGCTACCAACTCCAAAAGCCAAAAAGCCAGAGACTATAAAGGATATCCCGAAAATTATAAGCACCCTTCTGTTTCTCTCTCTTATATTCTCATTCTCATTAAGAAGAACAAACCTACCAACAACATATCCGAGTATTGCAAACGAAACCCAAGGTAAAACAGGAAAGTATCCGTTGAGTAAAAAACCTCCTATTATCTCTTCCAAAACAATAGGTGGTTGATACTCGTCATATTCCCAAAACTTTGGATAACCAAAAAGTTGCCTAAGTATTGGTGCAACTAGGACAATTATTAATGCTAATATTGTCAAAACTATACTATTCCAGTTCCTAATTAAAGTTAGTAGTATTGTTGAGAAACCCAGTAATGTAAGTATGTCCCATATAAATATGAACTTAATACCCCAAACAGCACCAGCAAAAACTAAACCAATAGTGAATATTAAAAAACCCCTAATAATGAGTGATACTGTAATCCTAGATTCACTTAAGCCTAGTTGCTTCCATCTATAAGCCATAATAGATAAGCTCATACCCATAAGAAACACAAATAGAGGTGCAGGTATCACACCAATAGCGCTATTAACAACAAAATACAAAGTTTGATCATAATCCCCTCCGGAAGATGTATATATTACAGAGTGAATTATGACCATAAGAACTATGGATAATGCTCTTAGAATATCAATTGATATAAATCTTTGTTCTTTATCATCTATGGTAGAAATTCTAGATAAATTCGTAGATTGACTACTCATCTTGGTGACTTCAAAAACAATATCGTATGTTAATTTAGTAAAGATTTAATAGTCAAACTACTACCTCGTCTTCCTCGTTCCTTTTGTCTAAATGCATTCAAACATAAAGAGCATTCTACTGGTTTCATAAATCTAACTTTAGTAAGTTCCAAAATACTTATAGAAGTCTGAGTTAAGTTGATAAACCTTACAAAGTATATATATTATTATACCCGCGTTGGAGGTTGCTTGAGATGAAGATAACTATAAAAATACCAGCTCCTTTAAGAGTATATGTTTCAAACCAAAGAGAAGTTCATTTAGAGGACTCTTTTCAAACTCTCAAGGACGCTTTAATAAAGCTTACAGATGAATATCCAAAACTAAAAGACAGATTGTTTGATGAGTCAGGCTCTCTCAGAAAATTTCTAACAATATTCATAAACAACACAAACGTTAGGGATTTTGAAGGAGAAAACACTAAATTAAAAGACGGAGATGTAGTAACTATACTGCCTGCTATTGCTGGTGGGTACTAGAAACACAAACTAATTTTTCCTTATATACTTTTCCACGTATCCCTTGAATACTTCAAAACTTCTAGCCCCGATTATTCTTTCCACTATTTTACCTTCATAATTTATTATGAATGTCGTCGGTATAGATGTTATACCTCCATACAGATAGGATATTTCACCTGAACCGTCATGAACGATAGGATAGTTAAACTTATATCTTTGAGCGAATACCTTAACAGGTTCAACAGTGTTATCTAAAGCAACACCAACTATCAAAAGTTTATCTTTGAACTCCTCTTGTAGATTGATCAGATCTGGAGTTTCATATCTACAAGGAGGACACCAACTAGCCCAGAAATTAACCATTATCAGTTTCTTTCCAACATATTCAGAAAGGTCTATACTCTTACCTTCCAAAGCAACTGATTTGAATATAAATGGAGGATATTTTCTACTTTTAGAACCTTCTGTCTTTGAAAAAGACATACCATTAAGCGAAAACAAAAATATTACAAATAAAAACAATCCTGTCAATCTAGTCATATTTATCCTCCTTGAACATTTTACTAGAATATAATAAAAAGTTTATTAAGTTTCAATTAATTTCTGTTGAAAACCAAACAGGACTCATTTAGGATAAATACACTCAAGAAGGGAGGTAGAAATGGCAAAGGGATATTGGATGCTGGTCTTACATGCTCATTTACCTTTCGTTAGACACCCAGAATACACAGACTCGATGGAAGAGAGGTGGTTATTTGAAGCGATGTCGGAGACTTATATTCCTTTACTACAGGTTTACGAGAAGTTACTAAACGATGGTGTTGATTTTAGGATAACGATGTCTATAACACCACCACTAGCAAATATGCTTGGAGATCCACTACTCCAAGATAGGTATGAAAAACATATTCAGAAATTGGTTGAGTTGGCTGAACGCGAGGTTCATAGAACAAGATGGCTACCAGAGTTCCATGAAACTGCTAAGATGTATCTCAATCATTTTAGGGATTGTCTAAATGTTTTCTATAAGTATAACCGCAATTTACTGAATGGATTTAAGATGTTCCAAGATATAGGAAAGTTAGAAATAATAACCTGTAGCGCAACACACGGCTATGCTCCGCTTATGGAGATTTACCCTAACGCTGTTAGAGCACAGTATCTAGTAGCAAAAAGAGACTATGAAAGAGTCTTCGGCAAATCACCTAGAGGTATTTGGAATGCTGAGTGTGCTTACTACCCAGGTCTTGAAGAGATACTAAAAGAAGCAGGTATTAGGTTCTTCTTTGTTGATACACACGGAGTACTATACGCAGACAAACGCCCAAAGTATGGCGTATTTGCACCAATGTACACAAGAAATGGTATAGCATTCTTTGGAAGAGACGTTGAGACATCTAAATCCGTCTGGAGCGCAAAGGAAGGATACCCTGGTGATGCTTGGTATAGAGAGTTCTATAGAGACCTTGGTTACGACGCTGACTATGACTACATAAGACCCTATATTCACGAGAGTGGGATTAGATTGATGACAGGCATAAAGTATTACAGAATAACAGGAGCTGATGTTCCTTTAGATAAGAAAGAACCTTATGACTATGGTAAAGCAATGGAGCGAGTTTGGGAACACGCAGGTAATTTCATATTTAATAGGCAAAAACAGATTGAATACCTATCTGGTATGATGGACAGAGAACCATTAGTTGTATCAATGTATGACGCAGAACTTTTCGGGCATTGGTGGTTTGAAGGTCCCCAGTTCATATACGCAGTCGCAAAAAAGTGTTGGGAGTCAAGAAACTGGGATACAACAGTTGAAATGATAACACCAGTAGAATACCTACAAAGATATCCTAAAAATCAGGTTGCAACTCCACCGATGTGTAGTTGGGGATACAAAGGTTATAATGAATTCTGGCTCTCTGGACCTAACGATTGGATATACCGACATCTACACAAAGCAGATGAAAAGATGATAGAGTTAGCGAACAAATTTAGAAATACAAACGATAAACTTATAGAAAGGGCACTCAATCAAATGGCAAGAGAATTATTACTTGCTCAATCATCTGACTGGGCTTTCATAATGCGAACAGGAACTACAGTTGAATACGCAGTAAAAAGAACGAAAGATCACATAAACAGACTATTCAGAATATATGATATGGTACAGTCAGGACATATAGATGTTGAATGGCTAAGATACATTGAATACCTTGATAACATCTTCCCAGAGATAGACTTTAGATACTACGCAGATAAATAATAAAATAAATACGGCTTGCTGGCTTCTTTTGTTGAAAGATTTATAAGTCTCTATGTAATTTTTTAAACGGAACCTTTAGGCAAAGGATCACTAGTAAAGGAAAACTTCTTAAAAGGCTATACTTTACTTGAAACGAGACTGCCACATCAAATATCCTCACTAATTGATGAAGCTATTAGTTCTAATTTCAGGAATAACATTATCATCTATCGTTATAAATGGTTGTGTTATAGGGGCGATATATCAGAGTTTCCCTTTGACCCCACCACTAGGACTTGAACTTGTTCAGAAATCTACCAACCAAATAGAAGCACGCTGGTGGGGGAATAATAGTGAAAATTATTTTTCAGGATATGTCATCTTCATATCAACTAATTCAAATGATATATACAAGGATAGAAATTCTACAAACCATTTTGACAAACCATATCTAAACAACTCTTCAGGTGGACTACCAACAGTAATAGCCCCTATATCAATTATAACTAGAGATTTCTCATTTACAATAACAAGCCTTCCAAACGGATCCAACATAACTACTAACATAACTTACTATGTTGGAGTTGCATCTTACTCCGCCTCAAGAAGAACTTTCAGCCCCTTGAGCAATATAACGAATATTACCCTAACAAACTAACTACTTTACTTTTAAGATAACAAGATTTTGAGAATGGGTAATATCTGTTTTTTGAATACTAGGTAATGTCCTCAAACTATCTCTCAGTTCATCAACAAAGTCATCAGTCTTACCAACAATTACAACATCATATTCAACATATCCTTCTGAAAGACTCTTCCTCTTTTTCATTTTAACACTAGATATTCCATCAATCACAGTAGATATTTCTCTCTCATCAGTACTTTTTACACCAATAACTTTGAGTAATACCAATCTTCCACCCTCAAGATATTTGATTATTCTAGAGATAACATCATTCAAGCCGCTTTCTGACAGTTTTGATATTACTCCCTCTATTTTCTCCGAAGTGTTTCCAGCAATAGGAACATTCGTTGAGACTATCACCTTACCTAACCCTCTACCTGTAGAAACATCATAGGAACTTAATGTAATTCTTATATGAACTTGTCTTATTCTTACACTTGGAGCACCCTGATAAGATGAAGTTAGACTACTCATCTCTCTATCCTCAACTTTTGTTGATACATCTATATATACATTTCCGCCAGCCTCACTAGCAAGAAGTTGAGAAAATGTCATCACCTCACCCTTCTTCTCTTCATAGACCTTCGCAAGTTTCTTTCGTAGTTTTTCCAATACCGTAGGTTCAACATATTCAACCCCTATGCTTGATAACCTATCATTCAATGAACTTATCGTAAATAATGTATATTCATCGTTCTGATAATTACTTTCAGGAACAACAACAAACTTAAGTGTAGATAGTATTCGACTCTGGTCATCGCTAGAGGTCTTCGCTAAAACATCAAATACTAGAGTAAGTAGAAGAGTTAGAATAATAAAACTATACCTTGAGGTCATATTCATCTCCTTATAGGTTCTCTAAGTATTTATCATACAAGAAAGAAAATGGATGCCACCAGAATATTGGTACTACCATATTTATTCCAAATTCCCACTCCAGATCACTCTTGTTATTTCCGTACTCGCCAGGGAACCACAAACCAAAAACAATTGATAAATATGGCGGACCTCCTTCAGCAAGTGAGACACCTGTCTCAAACTCAAAAGGCCAGTTCAACGGGCTAGAACTAGAATATGTTGCGTTAGGATCAGGAACTTTTACTTCAACAGTGTTTGAGATAGTATAAATGTAATATCCATATGTATAAGGATAATTATAAGATACCTTTGAAGATATTACTGATATACCATCGATCAATGGCATAAGCGATGCTCTCACAAAAAAAACATCATCTACAATATTTCTGAGAGAAATATATGGTAATCTTCCATTAAAACTAGCAGATCTAAGTTGACCCTCGTCTTCTGAGGTAGTATAGCTACCAATCCAGAATTTAATACCTGTGTCAATATAAGTTTTTCTCCATATTCTCAACCTGAAAAAGTCTATAGACACGTTGAAAGATGATAATTGTAGGCTATCCTTGAATATATCATTATTGTTATATAGAGATTTTGAAGTCATCGCCGGAGTAGTAAAGCCTCCAAGCCATCCACCACTCAACCTAACACCAATCCCAGGTGCAGAAAGAATGAAACCTAAAAACTCACCTACCGCACCAGCAGTAGCACTTACAGTTTTTGAAACATTTTCAGAAAACTCCTTCTGCTGAATCTTACCTATTGCCTCTCTCTCCGCAGAAGTCATTTCCGACTGAAACTTTCTACCCCAATCAACCGTAACACTCTCTACCATAGCAAGTTTAAGGTTAAGTTCAGTTTTACCAGTAGAAGGATCCCTAACAACAACTCCATACAGAAATGCATCAACACCGTAAAACTTTCCAAACTCCTTCTTGGTCCTAAAAAATGCAGACTCTTCGTATCCTTCTTTACTTATTTGCTCTATAACTCTACTCAAATTTGCTCTGTCTATTACTTTTAGATTTGGTATCCTAGCTTGTATTAAAGCACTGGTCATCTTATCAACAACTGCACTATCATCTATACCTCTTCCTGCATTAACAAAAAACACTGATATAGTTGTTATAGGCTTCCCATAAGACTCTATACTTTCTTTATTTATTCTATCCCATTCTCTAGCGAGTGAATACTGATGCCTGAAAATACTCTCATCAATGACAGCATCCAAACTCGTTTTGTAGTCTCTTCTGTTCATGCCTATCTCATAGGACCAAACTACTTCCGTTGTTTCAACATCTATGGTCTTTAAGACAAGGGATATATTAGGCTCACCACCAGCAAGTTGGTTGTTATTTATAGAACCATATACTATATAGTCTATGCCTATTCTCTTACCGAGTTCTTTAACATTTGACTTATCAATGAGACCTGTACCGGACAAATTCATTTCTTTTAGCGCCGCTTCAACAATCGCATCCTCAATAAGTTTAAACTTGTCTGTCTCTAAAAGCAAAGTAGAAATATCATCCTTAATCTTATGAGAACCTACTCTATATCCACTCTTATTATCAAAATCCCATACATATACCACCATCTTCTTCTTGCCACCCTTCGGAGATAAGCCTATCCTAGATATATTATCCTTAATCTCGTTTTTTATCTCTTCATAGTTCCTCCATTTAATGGATGGATCAGCATCATAATCCTTGACACTACTTCCGGATTGTGGTGTATATATGCTATCACCAGAACCTAGTCTTGAAAATGCTATCTGTCCAAAAATAAACACCATGAGTATAGAAACTGATACTGTAATGATTCCCCTTAGAAAGGAAACGCTTTTATGCATAACACACCTCCTTCTACCAAATAATAATAATATAATTATTTGCTCAAAATATTCAAACTTTATTTTCTATTCAAAACACTCAGCAAAACCAAAACTCAAATGCAATTCAAAGAATTACACAGATATTTCTATGATATTTCAATTACATCTACACCTCAGCTTCTCAGGTGTTATACTACTCTCTGCTAACCTACTTTATGAGTATAAATTCAACTCTTCTGTTTCTTGCTCTACCCTCTTCCGTATCGTTCGGTGCGATAGGTCTCTCAAAGGAGTATCCTTCTGTAGTTATTCTATCGCTTGCAAGTCCATTTTTAACGAGTTCTTTCTTTACAGATTCTGCTCTTGCCTTTGAAAGTCTCAAGTTGTAATCAAAGGATCCAACATTATCAGTATGCCCTTCAACTCTTATTCTATAACCACCAAACTTCTTAAGTTTATCTGCTACTCTTCTAACAATCTGCGCACCCTTCGGTGTAAGTTCAGCACTACCAAAAGCAAACTCTATACTATGAACTCTTATCTTATATCCATAAGGTGTAACTTCCACAAGTATATCCGTCGGAAGCACAGCAGGTCTTAAACTAGTTTTGTTTCCAAGCTTGTCAGAAACTTCAAAACTCAAAGGATATTCCTCAGCACTATCAACCAAATCACCATTATCACCTATTCCATCCCATATTATCTCTGTAGGGGGAGTTCCTGTTCCTTTAAACTCTTTAAACACCCTTTTCGCTCCAGGATACCAAATCTTGAATGACCAACCAGTTATATCAGAGTCATCAGAAACATTTATCTTGAAAAACACCTCATCATCAACCCCGTCATTATCAGGTGAAAATACAGAAGGTTGAAACGAGATTCTTGCTTGAGGTGGTGTTGCATCAACTTTAACAAATATCTCAGGTGAAACGGGTTTATTACCATCAACATACTCTGCATCAGCATATACAACATAAACATCATCCACAGTAACATTACCAGTGTTATCAGTTCCATCCCAGAAGAGATTAGTTAGGAACTTACCACCTTCCATATTCCAACTTCTTAGCGTCTTACCAGTTCTTGGGTCCTTTACATAAACATTCAACCTCTGAAGTCCGTTAAAATCATCAATAAAAACACTTATATTCACTCTATCAAAAAGCCCATCCGCATTAGGAGAAATCTCGTATATGTCTGATGAAACAAGAATATTTCTTAACTTAGTCGAGATCAAGATACCAGTTATGTTAGTTATAAAAACATTCCCCGCTAGATCCTCACCCTTTAGATAGAACACATAATTACCGTCAGGAACTAGTTTTCCGTCATCTCCCAGTCCAGCCCATACTATCTTATCAGTAGGAGTAGTCCCCAAGTTCCAATTCTTAACTCTGTTATCCTTCTGATCTTCTACCCAAGCATTCCATTCGTCCCCCCTTGTTAGGTTTCTTAAGGTAAAAGTAATATCATCCTTATTACCATCGCCGTTGGGGGAGAAGATAAGATAAGGAACGGATACAGAACCACTCGGAGGTGTGTTGTCAACTACCACTTTGAATATTTTTGAAGATGATTCGTTACCTTCTATGTCTTTAGCAAAGACTTGAATAGAATACTCTCCATCCGTAACAACCTTACCCTTAGTGTCAGTTCCATCCCAATACACAAACCCAGGAACACTGACAGACTCTTTAGGAGCAAAAAGTCTCCTAAAAAGTTCCTCAAAATCAAGTGAAAAATCTCTTCTAATCTTTGACTCAATGGTCTTTACAATATCACCTTTGGCGTCTTTCACGATTATCTTCCACTCCCTTAGCACCCCTCCCTCTTGAATATTGAGATTGATCTTAACTCTGTCCTTCCTTCCATCGTAGTTTGGAGAGATGTATATAGGTTTGTCTCCAGCAGAACTTCCGAAGTAGAGAAAATCAAGTTTTCTTGTAAGGCTTAAGTTTATCTCATCACTTTTGGATACATCAAGATTTATATCAATCTTTGGTGGAGTTGTGTCAATCGTTCCGAGAGCAAAATCAAAACCAATCCAATGACCTATATCACTTATACCTGAAGCAGAACTAATAACATTTAGAAGAGAGTAATGAACTCTAATGTCAAGTCTCTCTATACCCCACTGTCTCTCCAAAGTGTATTTCAGAGTAGCACCGGCAGACCAACCCAGCCTGTTATTACCAGCAAACCCCCCTCCTTTTATCAGAACAGTATCTAATATATTCACCTTAAGACCACCATTAAGTTCAGCATTCAATCCCCAAGCACCTAACGAAAGTCCAGCATCAAACGAAAACTTAACAGGATCGGTTCTTAGAAACATAAGATCAAGACCACCTTTTACAGTAGGTAGAGATGGGAATGGATTGTTGTTATCAACAATTACAGGTAGCCCAAGGTTCAAAAGAGATGCACCCCACGTAAATTCTTTCAACCCAAGACCCGGAGAGAAATCTCTAACCATCTTATAAACGAAACCGAAGTTGAGCCCAAAACTGACACCACTCGTTGCAGTGATACCAAACCCAACCCCTAAGTCATCTGCAACATCCTTTGAAAACGCTAATGTAGCACCAAATATATTCATACCAACTGGTAGTCCATAGTATAAAAACTGTCCTGAAAATGTTCCAATAAGCGTTGGATAGGATATTCCTAGTAATCCATAAGTTCCCGTTCTTGTCAATCCTCCTAAAGAGGTTGTTATAGAAAACTGCTTAAGGTATGCTCCTGTTGATGGGTTTATAAGTATTGAAGAAGAAGTTTCTGTATTTACAATATCATTACCACCTATTGACTGATCGCTAGCCGATATATTCGCATTTACAAACTCACTACCCCCCAGAGTTTGTGAAAAGCCCCGAAAAGACAGAGTAACAAACAAAATCAAAATCACTATTCTTCTCATGTTTTTCCTCCTTGTATGTCCTAAAATTATAATAACAGAATGCTCAGAATTCAAATTGCAAAGAAACTTACTCAGAAGTATCATAACAAGTTTATTTTCTTGACAATCGTAAATCCAATTTTTAAAATTGACTTAAGATAAAGGAGGGTAAGATTATGAAGAGATTGCTAGCGATAATCATTGCAACATCACTTGCAGTATCTCTAATCTCTTGTGCTCCTGCTGGAGCAAAGAAGGCCGGAGACAAAAAATCCAAAGATAAAAAAGCCGCAAAAGCAGAAGGCGGAAAAGGACCAGTAAAGGCTGGCAAGATAGTATTTTCATTCAATGCAAACGAGTATGGCGGTGCTTCATCTGTAAATCTAGTTGGCTCTTTTAACGGTTGGAACCCAACAGACCCAAACTATGCCATGGAGGATCCAGACGGTGACGGCATATTTGAAATAGAGGTCGAATGGGACTCTGGTAAATACATATACAAATACTATATTGACGGAAACTGGCCAAAGGATATGAGCGAATTGGAGCAATATCTTTCTCCTAAACCAAATGAGTATGTAGATGATGGTTTCGGTGGTAAGAACGCTGTTTTAGTAGTAGAATAAAAATTTATTTAGGAGGTTATGAGATATCTCATAATCTCCTCTTTTCGTAAAATGATTTAGAATTAGTTTATAATTTTTGCACTATATAAATTTATTATTAAAGGAGGTTTACTATGTTGGATCAATTTCCAAAGGGTCCTAATGTTTTTGACCCAAATATACCAAGCGCAGTTGGTAGCCACGAAAGTTTAGCTCAGGAGGGGAGGTCTAAGGAAACAGAGGATAAGAAATTCGTTAATGATCTAACCAATGAACTGATGACTAGAATACTTACTAAACTACCCCCTGAAGTAACAGATAAGCTTGACATAATGGGAAGTATAAGAGATAAGATCTATAATTACATCAACATCACCTATCAAAATATGATGAATAGGTATATCAAGACGGTTGAAGATGAGTTCCTCAAGAAGGTAAGAACCTTCGTTGACAGGGAAGAGAACAGACAGATGGCACGATACACCCCCAGGGAGGTAGTTGAACTTCTTGACAAGATTGCAGGACCTGATAAGTTCCATACAGGTGAGGTAGAGAAATCCATTGTTAATATGTATGGACACCTACACGGTCACATTCAAAGAGAAGTAACAGAAATTGAAGAGAAAACTAACGCTCTACTCAGACAGAAGACAGATGTTGGTGCTTTAGTTAGAGGACAGAACGCCTATGCTATAATGAAGGGAACTTTCAGAAACAATCCCTACAATCCAATTTATGTATATGATGTTAAGCTTTCAATAAACATCCTTGAAAATGAGCTTATAAGTCCTATCTATCATTATCAAGTTCCTCTATCTCTCATAATAAAAGAAGCAATACAACATAGAATAATAGAATTAATTGACAGAGAAATTGATAGGATCAATGAAAACTTGATTGACCAAGGAAAAGCTGAGCTGGATAAGACCGAAATAATATTTGAAAAGATAAGGCAAATTGAAAACTTTACAAGCGATGATAAAGACGACGAAAACTCAACAAGATACACCATACTCGCTAAGAAGTTCATAGATAAAATAGAAGGACTACGAGCAGAGATACCACCTGATGAGTATGACCCCCTAAACATAAGAGAAGTAATAAAGAAGATATTTGATATTGAAAATATCAGGAATAGAGGATATAACTCCGCCGTTAATGTTTTGACTTCTATACTTGATACAGGCAAGTTAGGATACCAATATATTAATAACTTTAAAAACGCCAGAGTATGCGTCATAAAGGAATACGAGGAAGCCGACCCAGAAAAGCTACCACACGAGAGCTACAGAATGAAGATTGCTTATTACGATCAGAATCAGTTAGTCAAGCTTAGAGAAGAATATGACAAACATTTTGAGGCTTTTGAGAGAGAAGTAAGAAGATTATGGCAGTTAGTTTATCAATACTACCTAAAGAACAAAAGGAAATACAATATTAAAGATTTTGATGATATGGTAGTAAAATACATGCCAAGAGATTGGGCTAAGGAATACTTTGAGGCAAATGCTGAAAACGGTGGTGATGAAGTTAAGTGGCAAGAGTTAGGTTTCCTTAACCCTGATGATACAGTTGTTGAAGAAAGTAATCCTCATTACATACCTGAAACTGACAATCTATTTAGAAGAATTGCTTTTATAAAAGAAATACTCCAGAAGATGCATGGTGCGGAAAGACCATTAGAAAGAGTAATATTGGAAGAAAGAATTGAGTTTATACTAAAACGATTTGGAGAGTTTGCTTATTCTTTAAACCCACACCATATACAACCAGGACTAGTACTAGAACTTGATATAACGACAATAAAGAGAAAGCAGTTTATTCTCAGACAAATGGCTGAGGTCATAAATGAATTCTTATTCCAACTCTCTAAGGGCTTTACTGATGTTGCGTTTGCACAATACACTAGAAGAAGATCAACCGTTAGAACAGATATAGACCAATCCTTTGCTCAACCTGAAGATAAAGAAAGCGTCTCTGAAATGGCCTATAAAAAAGCTTCAGAAGCTAAATCAGAATCAAAAACTGAAGAACCAAAAGTAAAAGGCAAAGCTGATGTGTCTCCTAAAAAAGCAGTAGAAAAACTAGAAGAGTTATAAAACAAAGGGGGGACACCCCCTATCTCTTTTCCTAAACCTTTTTCTCATCAAGGTATATATCCCATATATATATATCTGCCATTAACATCTAGAATGGATATATAAAGCTTGTTTCTAGATGAAGTTGGTTGTTTGTTCATCTTCAACTCAAATACATTTCTAAGAGTAAAAGTTTTTTTGGTTGCTACCCCTCGAGAGATTATCTCCTTCCTTATCGTCAGAAGTGAAAAATCTTTACTCGGTGAAACTTGAATATACCTAATAAATGTGTCACCCAACCTAATCTCAAGTACTCCTCCATCAACTCTGAACTCATCTGCTCTCAATAACTCAAACTCTACATCCCTCAAGAATTGATTTATTGAAAAATCAAAATTTTTTGAAAAGTTCTCAAAAAACCTTATACCCACAGAAGTTAGACTATAAATAACCAAAAACACAACTGATGATAGCATTACTACCACCATTACTTCAACTAGTGAAAACGCTCTACTATTCATCCCTGATAATTATAAAATCTAGGAATCCTTTTACTAAAGAGTATTCTTTGAGTTTAACCTTTATTTTGTGTCCAACGCTCAAAGAATCACCGCTTTTCCGAGACAAAAAACTATTTGTCTTGGCATCATAGACAAACTCATCTCCAAGGTCCTCAATCTTAACAAAACCCTCAACACCATTCTTTATAATCTGAACGAAAATACCATCTTCTTTAAACCCCGATACAATAGCATCAAATACCTCATCTGGATACTTCTTAACATACCTTATACCCTTTAGCTTAGCAATAAACCTTTCAGCAGAAACAGATTCTCTCTCAGTTTCAGAGCAGTGATCTGCTATCCATTTTAGTTTCTTAAGCGAAAGTGATTTAGGTCTCTTCTTTTTGTTGTTCAAGACAAATTTAACAAGTCTATGAATGACAAGGTCTGGGTATCTCCTTATAGGAGAAGTAAAGTGAGTATAATGTTCAAAATCAAGTCCATAGTGTCCAATATTATCAGTGTCGTATCTAGCCTGTTTCATAGACCTCAAGATAATGTAATTCACAAACTCCTCATACTCCTTCTGCGAAACATTCATTATTACCTCTTGTAGATGCACAGAACGAACTTCTTCAACTGGTGGTAGTCTAAAACCGAAAAGTGACACAATATTTGATATGTTTTGTATATTCTCATAATCAGGTTCTTCATGTATTCTAAATATTGTAGGTCCCTTGTCAGAAAGAAATTTTGCTACCGTTTTGTTAGCCATCAACATAAATTCTTCTATCAATCTTTCAGACTTTAGTCTTGGATAGACTTTGAAATCAATAGGATTTCCACTCTCATCAAGGTATATCTTCGTTTCTTTAAAGTTAAAATCAATACCACCTTTGGCTATCCTATTATCGTGAAGTTTTTTGGCAAGATCCCACATATTGAGAAGCGTATACGCAAGTCTTTCATCCCTCTCAATACTAGGATCATCAAGGACTTTTTCAACATAATTATAAGTAAGTCTATACTTACTTCTTATAACAGACTCAAATATATCAAATTTATCAACTTCAAGTGTCTTCTTGTTTATCCACATTTCAACAGAAACTGTAAGTCTATCAACATTAGGGTTTAGACTACATATACCGTTGGAGAGTTCAAATGGAAGCATTGGGAAAACGACATCTATGAGATAGGTAGAATTCCCTCGTTCAAAAGCTTCCCTATCAAGCGGAGAGCCCGACTTAACATAATATGAAACATCTGCTATATGAACACCAAGAATGTAGTAGTTGTTATTAATCTCAAGAGACACAGCATCATCAAAATCCTTCGCATCTTCACCATCTATCGTAAATATCAACTCATCCCTCAAGTCTATTCTACCCTTTAAGTCTGAACCATTAACAGACTGGCTTATCCTCTTCGCTTCTTTCAAAGAAGCCTTTGAAAATCGGTGCTTTATCTTATACTTTCTCAAGACTAAAACGATATCAAGTAAAGGATTGTCTTCAAATATCTCTTCCTTAAGCCAAGGCAATTTCTTTCTCTTTGATATCTCTACCAAAAGTTCTGACTTTGAGAGATCCTCAAGTTTTCTACCTATGCTCTTCTTTAATGTAGCACCTTTCTTTCTCTTTCCCATTTAAGTAATTAATATTCAATACATTCGTAATTATCAATAACAATCCAAAACTTTTTCAAACTCTCTAAACATAACCTAATAGTATTGTCTTCAACTAATAGAATATACGAAGAATATCAATACTTCAGAATTCATCTCATTCAACGAACTAGTATCAATCAAACCTACCGAACAAAAAGATAACACCACTACACCTCAGGTGTTATGAACAAAGATATTCTAAACTTCTCTTCTTTGACAATCACCAAACAAGAAGAGTATGTGAACTTCACAATTTCAACATCCTGATTACCTATTAATAACAGTGAAGTGAGTTTTGATAGATAAGGAAGATGCCCTACTATCATAACTCCCTGCTCACTCTCAAGTCGTCTAGCCCAACTTGAAGGGTCATCAAGAGGAGATAATCCTTTTTCCTCTACAATACCTTTCTCTGGTTTCAGAACCTCTGCCATAATCTCAGCAGTCTCCCTTGCCCTTGCTTTTCCACTATGAACTATAACTCTTGGTCTTAGAGACATACCATAAAGTATATCAGCAACCTTTCTAGTTTTCTCCTTACCTATGTCTTTCAGATGTCTCTCGGGATCCTCATCCTCCGATTTTGCCTCACCATGTTGAACTAAAAATATTAATCTACTTACACTACTCATACACCTTAAGTTTAAACTTTCAAAACCGAAAATTCCACAAAGTACATTCAGGACAAAGTTAGGCTTATAAGACTAATTTTTTAAACATCCAATCATCCTAACTCAACATCAAATTCCTATCTCTTTCTCCATTCTATAAAAACAAAAGGTATGTGTATTAATCTTTACTGACTTGGTCTGTGCTACCACCTTGAACCCCTCACTTTCATAGAGTCTTAAAGCAACATCATTCTCAACACCTACATCTAAAACAACTTTATTGCACTTCAATAATTTAGCGTAGTTTGAAACATATTTTAGCATTTCTCTTCCTAAACCTCTTCTTCTATATTCTGGAAGAACAGATATGTTGCTTAAGTATATACTCCCTTTAGGTATAGGTAGAAGAAGAGAAGAAGATTTCAAGAGTAAAGGTATCTTTAGAAATGTTCTCGGTCCCATACAAGACAGAATTTTAAGTCCCATCCTCAAACCCTTGACGAAAAAATCCTTTTGGGTAAACAAAACCATCACCCCAACAATTTGATCCCTTTCAATAGCAACCCATGTGTTCTCATAACTGTAAAGGTTTCCCTTAGCAAGAAACAAATCTCTTACAACATTTTTCATATCATCTCCAAATAGAACTTCAAAAAGCTCTTGAGAACTGATAATAATAAGGTCAGAAACCTTATAACTAATCTCAAGTAAAGTATCCCTTGAAAAATCACTACATCTTACAATATCAAGCACAGAAGTAATTATCTAGACACTATAAGTCTACATTCAAGAACAACTTACCAAATCTACAAAACAGTAAAAGTTGATAGTGTTCAAAACAGAACAACATCTTTGTGTTTCTTACTTATCCTTCTGCCTTTGTAATAGTCTTCGCTGATTATTCTTTCTATCTCCCAGTATATTTGTTTGATGACTTCCAAGAAGGACATCATATCTGACCTCCGATAGACATTACTTTAATATACTTTCACAAACTCATTCTTCCTCTTGAATATTCTCTAAAGACATACAGCAATTTTTTGAACAGCCCCGTAAAAGTTTGAAAGCAATCTAACTACTTATTGAAACTTTCAGATATGAATGAAAGGGTTTTTGTCTTTGGGACGATCAGAAAAGATCAACCTAGACATTACCTTCTAGGTAATGCAAAGTTTATTGACTACGCAATTCTTGAAGGATTTGAACTATATTACATCTATAATATGTTCCCTGGAATTGTTGAAGGCAATGGTAAAGTCATTGGAGAAGTCTATGAATTACCCGAAGATGACTTATATAAACTTGATGAAGCAGAAGATGCAGTGAGTATAAAAAACATCGAAATAGGCTTGTCAAGAAGAGTTAAAGTCAAAGTTAAAACACAAAGTGGTCAGACTTTAGATGCGTGGTGTTATGTATTTATCCAGGACATTGAAGACTCTCCAAAAATACCTTCTGGCGACTGGGTTGAATTCTCAAAAAGCATTAACCAATAACTTTCTTTTTGAAGTCATTCACAAGTAGATCATGCTTTCTCTGATAATCCTCAATGCTTTCAACATCCTTACCGAATTCACTAAGGAAGTATATCTTAACTTTAGGTTCAGTTCCAGAAGGTCTAACTATTATCTTACTACCACCTTCAAGATTAAGGATTACCACATTTGATACTGGCAAGTCAGTTTTGTAATCTTCCTTAAATCCTTTAGCAAAATCTTCGTAAGTTCTGTTCTTAACGTCTATTCTAGATAAAACTTTAAGGCTAGCAAATTCTTCAAACCTTTCACTTCTTACCTTACCCATCATACTCTCAATCTTCCTCTGCCCTTCAAAACCTTCAAACTCAAGCGAGATAAGACTCTCAATGTGAACCCCATACTTCTTATAGATCTCAAATAAATATTCTTTCAAATTCTTGCCTTGTTTCATCAGATCCTCAACCATCAGAGATATAAGCACCGTGGATATTACAGAGTCTTTGTCCCTAACATCATCTCCATACAGGTATCCTATACTCTCCTCACAACCAAATATAAACCTTTTCTGCCCTTCAAACTGTCTTATCTTCTCTCCTATGTATTTAAAGCCTGTTAATGTAAGATATGTCTCTACACCGAAGCTCTGAGCAATCTTTCTTATTAAGTCGGTCGTTACAATTGTAGTTACTACAAAGCCATCTTCAGGTAGTGTTCCTCTCTGATATAGCTTTGACAGAATCCACTCCAACATCATAGATGCCAATTGATTTCCAGAGAATAATACATCTTCATCATTAACGATTATTCCTGCTCTCACTCTGTCCGCATCTGGATCACTTGCAAAAAACACTTGTGCTCCAACCTGTTTTGACAGTTTTATCACTCTCTCAAACGAACTATCCTCTTCAGGGTTTGGTAAAGGAACTGCTGAAAAACTACCATCAACCGAACATTCCTCTTCAACAAGATACACATTCTCAAAACCTAGCGACTTGAGTGCGTCAATGGTAAGGTAAAGCGACGTCCCGTGCAAAGGAGTATACGCAATCTTCATATCTTTTCTAAAACTCACATCTTCAACATCAATGAGTTCTGACAAACTTACTTTTAAGATTTTAAGATAAGCATCCTTGACTTCATCAAGAAACTCAACAAACAATTCCGATTTTAACAGTTCTTCATCAGAAACCATACTTATCTCTTTTGACGATGTTATTCTATACACTTCTTCTATTATGCCTTTATCGTGTGGTGGAACAACCTGCGCACCATCATCCCAATACACTTTATACCCGTTGTAGTCAGGTGGATTATGCGAAGCAGTAATGATTATACCACCAGACGCTTTTAGATACCTAACCGCAAAAGATATGAATGGTGTTGGCATAGGTTTTTTAACAAGATACACCTTTATACCATTACCCACCAAAACCTTTGAAGCCTCAATCGCAAACTTCCTAGAGTCTCTCCTTGTATCGTATCCTATCACACACGATAAGATTTGATTGCCCTTAACTTTTTTGAGATAATTAGCAAAACCTTGAGTTGCTATTCTGATGTTGTATTCGTTCATCCTATTCGTCCCTATTGCGACCTTACCTCTCATTCCTCCCGTTCCAAATTCAAGTTTTCTATAAAACCTATCCTCAAGCTCCTCTAACTTACCCTCACTGACCAGTCTTGAAACCTCTTCCTCCACATCTTTACCAAACTCATCTATCCAAAGCTTTATATTATTTTTAGCACTTTCCGACAATTGAACATCGTTAAGACTTAACATTCTCATCCTCCTAGCAGGAAAATGTTTGTAAAATTATTAACTTCCATAATTGCTTATTTCAAAGATATTGATATAATCTAAAATTTGCAAATTTACAACTATGTGTAGTTCCTTTTTTCCTTGCAGTATCTTTAATCTCGCTTACTCAACCAATAGAAATTGGAATTCATTGATATAAAGTATCTTCAAAGTTTATATTTAAACTCCGAAGGTTTTATAATTCAGTCCAGTATGAGTGATGTTGTTGTCTTAAGTGGTAGGTCAAACTCATCTCTTGCTAAAAAGATAGCAGATTATCTTGGACTTGAACTTGGGAATACTCTCATAACCGAATTCGCTGATGGTGAGATATTCGTCAAGATAGAAGAAAGTATAAGAGGTAGTGATATTTTCATCATTCAATCAACTTGTAATCCATCTAATCAAAACCTGATGGAATTGCTTATAATGATTGATGCTGCTAAGAGAGCATCCGCAGACAGAATAACGGCAGTTATACCATACTTTGGATATGCTAGACAAGATAGAAAAGCAGAACCTAGAGTACCTATTACAGCAAAGTTAGTAGCAAATCTTATAACGACTGCTGGAGCAAATAGAGTTTTGACTATGGACTTACACGCCGACCAGATACAAGGCTTCTTTGACATACCTGTTGACCATCTTTACGCTTTTCCTGTCTTCATTGACTACCTAAAAGAGAACTATGAGGACATAAGTGATTTCGTTGTTGTAGCACCTGACATGGGAGGAGTTAAGAGAGCAAGATTCCTAGCATCATTCCTTGACCTAAACATTGCAATAATTGATAAGAGAAGAACTGGGTATAACATCGCTGAAGTTATGAACCTTGTTGGTGAAGTAAAGGGTAAAAATGCTGTTTTGATTGATGATATAATTGACACTGGGGGCACTGTTGCCAAGGCTGCTAGAAAACTCAAAGATGAAGGAGCAAAGAAGGTTATTGTAATGGCGACACATCCAGTCCTTTCAGGAAACGCAAAAGAAAAACTACTGGATGATGCAATAGACGAAGTAGTTGTAACTGATACAATACCTATACCAGAAGAAAAAATGTTACCAAAAATTAAAGTTTTAAGCGTTTATAAACTTTTTGCTGAAGCGATATCAAGAACTCACACAAACAGTTCAGTAAGCTCCTTGTTCGTGAAGAAGTAGGTATAGTAGAAACTTCAATATCAACTTGGTTCTAACAAAACTTAATCCCAACTTTAAAACATTTCTAAACAAGTAAAACTCTGTTTGAAAATTAAAAATTCAAACTACCAGAGCAAATAACCTAAAAAGGCATCAAATGGTTTTATTTTAGAAGAATCACAAATTGTTAATTTCCCTATTCTTTATGTTCAAGATTATATCTTCTACTTCTTATAGAAGACCAGAGGTTTGCTATACTTTTTGTAATCCTCTAATACCTCTATTGCTTTCTGAACGTACTCATCATCCGGATCAAACACTTGTATTCTAGGAACCTCGCGATTAGCCAGTATCTTTATTACCTTTTTATCAAGTTTTATACCTTTTTCTTGCAACAACTTACTAATATTCTGTATATCCTGTTCTGTTACCTCGCTTTTGTTCTTCATATATTCCTTGATATAACCTTCTCTCTCAATGATGGATATTTTTTCCTCCAGCTCTTTCGTTATTTTGGTTGTCTCAACGACAACATCAGGGACTATACCTTCCTTATCAGGTGTTTTACCTGAAGGTAGGTAATATCGTGCTATTGTTATTCTTAATCCTGAGCCATCTGGTAGTTGCCTTATAGTTTGAACAGACCCCTTACCGAAACTCTTAGTTCCAACAACCACTGCTCTATGCGTATCTTGCAAGACCCCAGCAAGTATCTCCGAAGCAGAAGCAGAACCTTCATTTATCAAAACTACGATAGGAATGTTTAGAGGTATTATAGGTTTCTTTCCCGAAGCATAAGTTCGCTGATCACTACCCATTATCCTTCCTCTCGTCTCAAGTAGTAATCCCTCAGGTACCATAACATCAAGGATCTTCAATACCTCATCAAGCAATCCCCCAGGGTTATACCTCAGATCAAGTATCAAACTCTTAAGTTGAGTATCACTCTTTTTTATCTTGTCAATAGCATTCACAAACGAATCATAAGTAGTCCCAGAAAACTGAAGTATTCTTATAAAAGCTATACCTTTTTCCTCTGAAACCCATCCCCATCTTATAGTTGGTATATTTATGATCTCTCTTGTAAGAGTTTTTTCAAATATTTCGTCATTTCTTTTTATAGTTATCGTAACTCTTGTCCCGGGCGTTCCTCTCAAGAGTTTGACAGCTTTCTCAACACTCATACCTTTAGTGGTTTCGCCGTTTATGGAGATTATATAGTCTCCAGGTTTAAGACCTTCTCTGAAAGCAGGTGTGTCCTCAATAGGAGATATTATGTAAATGTACCCATCCTTTGATGATATATGTATTCCTAAACCACCAAACTTACCACTTGTCTCAACTGTAAGTTCCTTAAAATCATCTTCACTTAAAAAAGCAGTGTGTGGATCATTAAGACTTTCTAGCATCCCCTTTATAGCACCATGAAACAACTTCTTCGCATCAACCTTATCCCCATCAACATACCCGTCTTTTATAAGGTTATAGACAGAATTCAACATCTCTAGGTAGTAATAGTAGTCATCATCTTTTGAGAATGACGAAAATATACCTTTGTTACCAAATATTTGAGAGTATGAAAAGAAAATTATTACCAAAATTGCAACTAAAACCACACCAAAGATAAATCTGAAGGGGTATTTTCTCATAAGCATAAATATACCTCTTAACATCCTTGTAGTATAATATAAATAATTACAATGTCAACAGTAAAGTCCAAAATTTTTAAACATACCTGCAAATACTAAGAATCTCTTAACCTTCCAACTATCCACATACTTCACTTTTTAGAAACCTATCCTCTTAAACTCTAAAACTTTAGGTTTTACTAAATAGGTTTGTTGAAAAGCTACAGAATAATATTTAAGATTTAGTGCGTCCATGAAATATTCCATTTTCATAAAATACATTTCTCAAGGAGTATCAATACTACTACTCTTTTCGGTATTCTACATAGCCTTTATATACACCAAAAGTCTTGAAAACATATCCTTCATCATTATCAACGGACTGCTAATATCACTTATGTACTATGTTTTTAACCCTCTATCCGAAAGATTATCTAGACTTCTACTTGACCTAATAATATACAATAAGTGGAATAAACCTATTAACAAGTTTATCCAACAGTTAGAAACAACTATATCTGATAGTGAATTTGTTAATCTCATTAAAAGATTCATTGAAGTTGAAGCGAATATCTTTTTACTATGGATAGAAAATAATAAGGTCATTTACAAAAGTCCTTCAAGATTATTTGAAGATGAGAACATTATGAAAAACTTAACCTCTTTAATAAAAGAAGAAGGAGTGAATAAATATACTGAAAGAGAAATTATAAACGGTGGTTCAAATGAAATAGTAGCAATTCTACTCAAACATAATCAATTTGAGTTGTTTTTCATATCAAGGTATATATCTATAATTAATCCATCGTTGTTTGAAGAGATGTATAGCGAAATAATTAAATTCACAAAGAGAAGAGAGATAATTGAAAACATGTTTAAAGTATCTACACTATCACATGAATGGGAACTACTATCAAA
Source organism: Spirochaetota bacterium (assembly GCA_025061835.1). Taxonomy (NCBI): domain Bacteria; kingdom Pseudomonadati; phylum Spirochaetota; species Spirochaetota bacterium. The sequence goes on along the minus strand of JANXAC010000003.1, from coordinate 64,785 downwards.
GATACAAAAAGTATTCCTACCAGAAACTATACCACCTATCAAAGGGCTTGATGTTAGTATATCTTTTGAACCACTTGTGAGCGTAAGCGGTGATTATTATCATATAATACCTCTTCAAGATGAGAAGTATCTGTTTGTAATAGGAGATGTTTCTGGTAAAGGCTTGAACGCATCCTTACTTATGGCAGTTATAGTAAATGCTATAAAGATAAATAGAAACAAAACATTAAAAGAAATAATATACGAAGTTGATAGAACCATAAAGGATCTGGAGTTTGAAGGCAAATATACAACTATAATCTTGTTATTATGTAACCCTGAAAATGGGGAAATTGAATTTGTGAATTCCGCAATGCCAAGAATCTTATTAGTAAGAGATGGTAATATCCAAGAATTTCAGGTAGATTTACCACCCTTGGGAATAATAGACTTACCAGAATTTCAAACATCACGATACAAACTGAAAGAAGGAGATCTATTATTTCTTACCTCCGATGGAATTTTAGAAGCCAAAAACAATTATGATGAAGAATATCAAAACACAGGCAGACTGAAAAACCTTCTAATATCAAACTATACAAAAAAGTCTGAAGAAGTATCCAGAATCATAAGAGAGGATCTCAAAGATTTCTTGTCATCTTCAAAACTTTCAGATGACCTCACATACATCATTATCAAAAAAGGAGGAGTAGCATGAGTGAAAGTTTAATTCCTTATTCTGCTTTCATTACTCTTCAGATACTAGGATGGTTTATATTCCTTAAGAGTCCCAAATTAATAAATACTAGAATAATTTTCATAACGATAATGTCTTCTTCACTTATCACTTTATTTATCGGTATCTCTTGGGATTCTGCTAAGATGAATGCACTTGAAATAACAAATGCATCTTTAAGACTTACATCACTTATGATGGTGATAGCAAACTTATCAATACTAAGATTGATGGTCTCTTTTCCTGAAGAGAAGGATCTGAAACTGTTAGATCTATTGCTTTTGGGTGCAGTAGGAATAGTTGTTTATATACTTTTCATGACAGACTCGGTAATAGTTGGAGCCGAACAGCGAGAAGGGATAATATACCGACTCGAGGGGCAATACTACAGACTCTACACTTCTGTTGCTACTGGGCTATTAGTAGTATCATCGTTAATAGGCATAGTAAAAGCAGTAAGAACCAAACATAAGATTTTCAAACTTCAAACAACACTTATAGTGATAGGAACAGCTCTATCATTACTACTAGCAGTGTTTATAGCGATGGTAATACCTATACTCCTAAAAACATTCAGATACTACTACTTATCATCGTTACTGGGATTCGTACTCGCTGGATCATTAGCCTACGCAATAACAAGAACTAAACTCTTCAACATAACATCCGCAATATATAATACCATAGTTGTAGTAGTTTCAATAATAGTCTTAGGAGCTATAGGTGGAATAACACTGAAAGTAATATCAAACTACTCAACATCACTAGCGAATGTATTCCCCCTATCAATATTTCTACTACTTTCAATACTAATTCTGATAGGCAACTACCTAAATAAGTTCATAAGAAAAATCCTCAAGTTCAAGTCAAACTATATTGAGACACTGCTGAATGATATAAACTCAATTGATTTAACAAAACCACAAGAAGAAATAGTAGATAAACTCGTAAAGTCACTAAGAGAAAACATATCCTCAACAAAAATAAATCTCTTTGTAGAGAATGAGGTTGGACTTTTAGAAAATATCTATACTGAAACAAACACGGAAGAAAGTTTAGACAAGAATCTTAAGGTAATTGAGATACTCTCAAGCTACGGGAACAAGACCGTTTTTCTAAGCTCCGAAATCATATCTGATCCAATCCTAAAAACGAATGCTGATGTAATACAGGATATGTTTAAAAAACTATCATCAGAAGTTATCATATTAGTGAAAGATGGAACTCAAACAATAATGTTATTGTCGCTCGGTGAGAAAGAAAATGGTAGAACATACGATAACTATGACTACAAGGCACTACAAACGATATATCCAACACTCTTCACGATAGCATATATACTCAAAAACTTAAAGAAGCAAAAGATAACTATAACAGTGAATAGAGAGATTGAGATGAGTAGGACAATCACCGAGACAATACTTCATAATATCAAGAAACCAAACCCAGCAGAGCTAGATTTTGAGTATATAACAAGAACGAGTAGTGGTTTAGGTGGCGACTTTGTGGATGTTATAAAAATAAAAAACAGATATTTAATCGTTATAGGAGACATATCTGGCAAGGGGCTCACAGCAAGTATGTCAATGGTGGTCTTGAAATCATCAATATATACTCTAATAAGAAATAAACTTAACTTCAAAGGAATGGTTGAGGAACTTAACAAAATTATAAAGGAAAACCTACCAAAGGGAACATTCTTTAGCGGAGTTTTTATACTCGTTGACACTCAACAGAAAGAAATGTTCTTTATAAACGCAGGCATACCAGCAATGTGGCACTATTCCTCAAAGCTCAAGAGTATATCACAAATACAAGGTGAAGGGAAAGTCTTAGGATTTGTGAAAGACATCTCAAAGTATATACAGATAAACAAAGTATCACTTAACAAGAACGATATAGTTGTGATAGCAACCGATGGATACACAGGAGCAAAGTCACTAGAAGGAACTACCTTCCCACTATCTATAACGGAAAATATCATAAAACTATCGGAAAATAAAAATTCCAGAGAAATACTAGACAAACTATTTGATACTTGGTATAATTTCGTCAATAGAAAAATTGAGGATGATATTAGTTTAGTTGTCTTTAAACTATCTTAAGGGAGGCTTGTATGGAAAAGAAGTTATTTATCAATGTTTCTGATGAGGGCAAATTCATCCTTATAAAGGCAAAGGGAAGTATAAATTCCTACACCTACGATGACTTTCAAAAACAACTATACGATGCTATTGAAAAAAAGAGTGTCTGTATTGACTTAAGCGAGGTTGATATCCTTTCATCTGCTGGGCTCGGAACCATAATGTATGCCATTGAGAAAGGAGAAGAAAAAGGTTTTAAGGTGTTCATCCTATCACCATCATCAGTAGCACTTGAAGCAATCAATTCAACGGGTTTCAAGGATATGTTCAATATTGTATTCTCACTATCAGATGTAAAATGAAGTTTCTTATAGAAATACGCAACAATAAAAAAGGGATATTCTTGATAAATGAATTTATAGACAGATTGAGATTTGATCTGCCAATAAAAGATAAACTTAAAGTAATACTTACCGAGATAATTGAGAATATTCTACATCATTCAAATACAGACAAGATAACAATAAGCATACGGGAGTATAAAAGTAAGAAGGTAAGCATATTGATCTTATTTAAGTCAAACGATTTTGAGATAGTCATCCAAAAAATACAAAACCCAAAGTTATATCTCAATTATTCAGAGAAAAGATACAGAGGGCTCGGTGTAATTATGTATCACAACTTATCATCGTTAGTTATGTATAAATTTAGTAATGGATTTGTTAGGATACTCGTATTACTATAACCTAATAGTCAATTCTTACTTCCGCAGGGAAGGATTTTCTTATAACATTACCAACAAACTCAAACTCTCCTTGAACTACATAAATTCCTTTCTCTGCCAGCTCCCCGTCGCTCTTCTTGAGATCCCAAACGATTGACTTAAACTCAAGTGGTTTTCCACTTGCTATCTTACCATCCTTAGTAAGTTTTATGTTAGCACTTTCCTTAAATTCCCTGATAATACTACCATCCCTTTCTGATACTACAACAATCCTATATGAGATGACATTACTTACATCCCTAAAGGAACTCACTGTTAGCTTATCGGTAGGCGATGTGATAACCTGCTTATCAGGAATGAGTATTATGTTCCTTGGGTCAGCACTTATTATTATATTCTTCTCAACCTTTTCCGAGACATTACCAACATCATCATAAGCAAAAACTTTAAGTTTGTAAATATCATCATAAAGTGGAGATCCAACCTGCGACTTGCCATCCCATTCAATGCTCTTTGAAACCTTCGGCAAAGACTTAGCATTCGTAAGGTCATAGTAATAAACAACATTTTCGCTACTATCAATTATCCTATATCCCCAATACTTTATACCTACATTATCAGCAATATCAATATCAATGTTTATTTTACCGTATTTTTCATTACCCATAACTATCATCTTCGGTCTTACAAGCAAAGATATAGTAGGAGATTCTTTATCATCCTGTGCTAGTGTTCGCTTGAGTAAAAAGTCAAAGTCATAGGAAAGTTGAACATTATGAGACGCTCCTATGAAGCCGAGGTTGTATAAAGAATACTTCAGTGTTGCACCATACCACGATACATCAAAACCTCCACCTAATCCTGAAAGGATACCTAAATCTTTTGAAGGTAGAGTATCATAACCCAGCCTGACTCTTATAACACCATCCCAGAATGTTGGTATCCAACTATATTCAGAACCAACCTTGAGAGAAAAACCACTACCATAGACAGAATCAAGTTGTCCAGTTAAACTCACAGAATGCTGATTATCTGGTGTATTGAATATGGTATAGAAAGCGCCCAGTGATATCCCCATAGGTATATCTATATTCGTGCTACCTATACCTATGTTCTTTATAGCAAGTCCTATACCTACTCCTTCAACACTACTTATTGCTCCAACATCCAATACAAACGAAAGAGATGATACATCATCAACACTTTGTCCTGCTAACTTGAGAGCGAACCCTATTGATAATGCATCCGAAAACACTTTCTTGTATCCAAGTCCAAAAAGATATTCATTAGCATATACTTTACCATCAAGTTCGTTTATATCACTCCACCTCTCTTCTTCTGTCCCCCAGAAAGCAAAGCCCAAACCACCAACACCGTCAAGCAAAGGAATCTCCTTAACCGGAACTTTGAAACTACCATAAAATTCAAGATAACTAAACCCTAGAAATCTATTCTGATAACCTAAAGAGACCGAACCATACTTAACATTCGGTATTCCAGCAGGATTCCAAAACATACTCTCATTATCACCACCTACCGCAACATAAGCCCCTCCAAGCGACAAAGGTCTAGGACCTATAGTATTTTCAAGAAGCGTTAGCGCAAAAACATCAGCAGAAACCAAAACAAACAAGCAAAAAACTACAACTCTTTTCATAAAATACCTCCTTATTTTATCATTATTCTTCTTATAATAACCTCAGAACCGTCTTCAATGACAAGCAAATATATACCTTGTTTGAGTATAGTACCATCATCAGTTCTCAAGTTCCACTCAAAACTATACTTGCCTGGCTCTAGTTCTTTTGCATTGACAATCCTTCTCAAAAGCACTCCATTCATACCTACAACATATACCTTAACCACAGATCTCTTCGGAACATTCACAACAATCCTAACATTACCACCAACATTAACAGGATTAGGGAATGAATGAATATCCAAAACATCATCCTTAAGGTTAAACCTAATCAGTCCAAGGTCTTCTAATGTATGCTGTAGCACCTCTGGTATAGTAAGAACCTTCTCAAACACTAAATACTTATCCTTCTTAACAACAAACTTATAAGTTGTAGGTATAAGTTTCACAGTGAATGTTCCATCGTTGGCAGTATTGATTGTCTTTATAAGTTTTCCAGTTCTGGCTTCATAAGTTTCAACAATTGCACCTGATATCGGACTACCACTTACTTTCTCAACAACCTTCCCGAATACATCAGTCTCCATCCTGACTGTGATAACCCTAACAAAGTCAGTCTTGTTAGTATTCTTCATAGACACAACTTTAAAGAAAACAACATTACTCTCACCTATAGCAACATTCTCAGCATTTATAAGTTTGACATCAACCACCAAAACAAAAGAGTTCGTCCCAGAAACAACATTCGTAACACCGATGTTTGTTATCCTGAAAGTTATATCATCACCATGCTGGTCTCTTACTGTAACAGCCCACTTGTTTGATACATACAATTCACCAAAGGCTTTGACAACATAGGTATCTTCAACAACATCATCATTATCCACTATGACGGAGTATATAGATGGCTGTATAAGCATAACATAACCCAAACCTGTTGAATTTGTAATATCATTAGTGTTTGTCTCATAAATATTATTACCCGCTAAATTACCACCACTTGATACTGGTATAACCTTAATATCTGGTCTTGGTTTAACTAACAGATAGTTGATCGTTGCTGAATCATTAACTAATTTTCCTTGCGATAAGGCTTCTATACTCACAGTATTGACACTACCACTAGGTATTCCAGAATTGTTACTTAAATAAATAACGACTTGACCTGTAACAACACTACTAGGTGAAATACTGACAGTATAACCATTATTCGTAAAGTCGTTGATTATACTATTCCATACACCACCCTGATTAACCTTTATCTCATAAACCCAGTTAGTATTAGTGTTGAAAGAACCTCGTATAGTGATATTCTCTGCTTTATCCAACCTATCATTCTGAACATAGAAGTAATTAGTCAATGTCTCTCCTTCCTCTATCTTATTCGTAACTGACTGATTATCTGGAGAATAGACATTGTCATGCTCAGACACTATAAAAACATCAGGTCTTCCTTGATCAATGATCCTAAAAGTTATATTAAACTCATCCCTAACGAGTTTAGAATACGAGAAAAGTTTAAGATTTACAGTATAATTACTACCAAGAGTGTAAGTTGAATTAGAGTCAAGTGTTACAATAACATCCAGGTTTTTGATACCCAGAGGTGGGACAGCGGATATGTAAGTTCCTGTATTGGTAGCAGAATGTGTTACATCCACTCCATCAATAACATACTTAACAGACCAATCTCCATATCCACTATTCGCTTCAAGTATAAAATCAGAAGTCCTGTCATTCTTTGCGTTCATTATAATGATACTTTGAGTTATTACATTGCCCTTCTCTATAGTATTCGTTATCCTCTGTGGTATAGGATAGAAGATGTTACTACCAGTACTAGAGATAAGCAGATCAGGTCTATTCTTATCCTTAACAATGAAGTTCAATTTAAAGTTATCATTTGAAACACCTACCCAAGAATATAGTCTAACAGTTGTGTCTAAAACATCATCAATCTGATTAGTAGAGTTTGTTGTAAGGAACGCCTCAATCTTGAGTATCACATTACTATTCCCCAGGATTGGAAGATTGGTATAACCTGAAGAGTTAGTTATATTCGTTGTAATATTGATCCAATCAACACCGTTTGTTGATAAGAAGTATCTTAACTTAAACTCACTATAACTACTACCTGATGACCATACCTTCATCGTTTCAGTCTTGTATCTTCTATTTCCCAACAGAATATTGAACTCATTCGTAACCCCTTTCTCTATTTCAATGTCCTGAATTTGAATTAGAGGAGTAGTTTCATAAATGTCAAAGCCATTGGATACACCAGATACTACTGAATAGATATCTGGTCTCCCCATATCAGTAAGGACATATCTAATCTTTGCTCTATCAACCTTCAACTTACCTTGCGAGTCAACCCTAACATCAATTTCTGCAAGAGTGTTGAGAGGTAGTGTAGTATTGGAGTCAGCATACATAATTATCCTCGTCGTAACTGAAGTTCCACCCAAGACCACCTCATGCTTCGTTGATAAGTTTGTAACTTCGGATGTGATATCCACCCAAGAAGAACCAACAAGTTTCTCTACTTTGATACTAAAGTCTTCAATCGCAGGCTTAGAAATGTAAAGAAGATTAGTTTCACTTATAGTCCTCCAGTTACCAACATAAATAATGTTAGTGATATAATCACCCTTACCTATGTAGGTAGTTAGTATTTGTGAAGAAGGAGTAGACTCAAAAACATTACTCCAGCCACTGCTTGTATATATGTCTGGCACTCCCCTATCAGTTATGATAGAGACAACTTTAATTGTATCTATACCCCCTTGATCATTCTTAACCGCAATATTAAAGTTCGTAGTCTGTCCCAGACCATAGGTAGAGTTATGTATTGCCTTTATCTTTACATATATAACGTTAGTTCCTGATGGTAGAAAAGATATAGAATAACCATTTCCTACTACATAAGATGTAATATCATTAGTAGAACTTGAGTAGTATGCGATATCCCACTGATCTTTATCATTATCCCCAATTACTACAAAATCACCACCAACATCAGGGTTTTGATTACTTATGAATATAGGTATTATGTCTCCTAGAGCCTTGTCAAAGTAGTTAGTATAGGCCACAGAATAGTTCGTGCTAATAACCCCTTGACCTACACCAGACAAAGCATAAACATCAGGTATCCCAACGCCGAAAACTACTCTGAATACTCCAACATCTTCTAGTTTAGTAGTGTTCCCAATTACACTAAACTTCAAAGATATAGTATCATTGTTATTTGTTGCAGTTATTGGTTTCGCAATTATCCTAAATAACACATCACTATTACCTAAAACAGAGTTAGTAATACCACCAGTATTAGTTATGTTAGCAGTAACATTACTCCAATGAGATGAAGCTGTAAAATCAGGGTTATCTATATCGCTTCCCGTGTATAATAAGATACTGTAATCCCAATCATTATTCTTGACTAACTCACCTACCTTAATGATAAAGTTTTCAGAAACGGGTCTTCTATTCTTGACTCTAAAAAGCCCTTCTTTGTATGTTGTATCATCGTTAGGATAGGAATTATACACAAGTTGATCCGACACATTTGTATTAGTTGTAAATAGATTAAATCCTCTGTAAGAGAATTCATTCGTATTTTTAACTACTAGATCAGGAGGTAATGCTCTTTCCACATACAATAGAAGTCTGTCTACCACACTGGCCTTGAGAGGAGAATTCAATAGGATTGACACTCTATTAGTACTACCAACTGAAGCCCCAAAACCTGTGCCCTCATTAGTTGAGAAAACATATAACTTGAGTTGGTATGTTCCACCTGAAGGAATAATTGGTGTTGTCCAACCAGAAGGATTTGTCACACTTGCTGTAATATCAGACGAAGGATTTGAAACAACTATCCTCCACTGAATATTATTAGCATTCGTTATTCTTACATTGAACTCAAAAGATGAAGGAGATGGGTTTGATAGTATTATGGTATATTCACTATTTGATACTGTATAAGTGTAAAATTCTTGAAGGAATATGTTATCTGTTATTAAGTTATAACCGTAACTCCCATATAACGAGGATACAACGATAGCATCAAGTCTGGTTGATACAAGCCTATCCTCAACTGAAACTGTATCTCTTTTGCTATCAGTATTCGTATCACCTTCACCATACGCCACAAAATAGACTCCCATAACCTCATTAGCACCAGTTGGATATGTAGAAGGAGAAATGATACGCAAGATTATGTTACTACCGATATTTGTAGGATTTAGGTTTGAAACAATAAATCCTTGACCTGTGATAAGTGCAGTTATGTCAGAAGAACCATAGAAATACTTAACATCCCACCCAGATGCAAAATTGCTACTGAAAGCCTTTATGGTATAGTTTTGAGGATAACTACCTAGGTTAGTTATTGAAATCTCATAAACGTTTGTAAGTCCGTTATCAATACGGTTTGATACTTTCTGGATAGAATAATTTGTAGAAAACACACCTGCCCCAACCCAGTCAAGCGATCCCTGTTTCCTCACAACAAGTTCGGATTTAGTAACAACAGCGGTAACAACAACCCTAGCAACATCTTCCTTAGTAGGATCACTCTGGGAGATAGATTTCAAAACTATGTTTTTAACGGTATTAGTTGGAGTAGAGGAATTGGTAGGAGAGATTCTAATCTCAATGACAGGAGAGTCTGCCATTGAAGCGAGATTAACTGAAAATGTTCCACCAACAACGGAAGATGTAACATCTAAATTGTTTGTAAAATACCTTATACTCCACCATCCATCTCCACCAGTTCCTTGAAGAGTTATATTATCAGCACCACCTCGGTTTCTAATGATGAGGTAGAACCTCTTCTCTACTCCAACATCCATTACCGAGTTCAAAGTCTGACCAGAACCATCAGAGTTTCTAATATCATCACCTATGTAAGCAGAATTGTCATAACTTACTCTGTTATCAGGTATTGAGGAACTTACAACACCTTGAAGTGCAACCACATCAGACTCCTTGTAACTACCATCAGGAAGTTGAGTATCAATCCGTCCGTAGATTGTGTATGTGCTACCTGAACTAAGACCAGAAGAAGGTCTTAGAAAAGCCCTAACAACTAGAATGTTTGAGTTACCACCTGTGTATGGTGATAGATTAGTTACAAAACCGGAGCCAGTCGCTATAGAAGTTATGTTTTGATTCGTAACCCATTCAGTACCATTATTCGTGCAAAGCCAATACTCAACAGTCCAACTAGGATTACCTGGCGTTCCTCTAAACCTAAAATTACTTACCACAGTCCCATTGTTTACAAAATAGAAAAACGCTTTAGCGGATTGGAGTCCATCGTTATAGACATAATCAACAACACTCTGACCACTACCGCTAGTATTAAGCACAAGATTACCAATCCTATCGCTACCATCACTTACCTTACCAATTAGTCCATCACCAAAATAGTAATCAACAAACTCTACCTTAAGGTTTGTCAAAACTATCGTATTCGTTCCACCATTAGACCTGTTATCAAGTGAGATGAAAACAAGCACATTACCTTTCTGTGATGAAAGTTGAAGCAATTGCGAGTTTGTATTCGTTGATACAACATAGTTTGCTGAAGCACCACTAGGAGTTGTTTCAGGGCTAACATAGAACAAAGATGTTGAGTTATTATAATTTGACAAGAAAGAAGGTCTAACTCTCACATTCAATGGAACTACTGCAGTATCAACATCAGGATTGAACAGATTCTTTATCCTAAATGTAGCAAAAGTAGTATAAAACCTGTCCATCTGATTTATAGATTCCACTACATTACCGAATATATCAACCTTTACAAGCCCAATCTGACCAAATACATAAACAAAATTTCCATCACTAGCTATCCTCGCGTGGTGAGTTATACCATACGGCTGCAAATTAATGTCACTAGCCCACACTTTCTGACCAGTATGTATATTCACTCTCTGTAACATAGCATGGTCATTCTGAACATCGCCGTGATTAATCCATACAACATACGCAGAGTCACCCATCAAAACAATGTCAGGATAAGCATCTGCAACACCTCCACCATTCGCAACTTTAACATCATCAGACCAAACTCTCTCAAAATCATTAACACCATTGTTATAACACCTTATTTTTTGTATAAACACCTTTGAACCATACCCACTCCTAAAGTATTTGAATACTACATACATATTAGTTTGATCATCAAAATCAATACCAACAGTTTCTTCCGTAGTTCCATACCAATAGTTAGCAGATGAATAAGAAGTATGTTGATTTAGTGTTTTATCGTTAAGGGTCCCACCCCAGCTAACCCTGTTTCCACTAACTGGATCTATTCTCTGTGCTCTTACATTCATAAACCCACCAGTGCTATTATTCCAAACAACATACAGATACCCATCAGGTCCTATCTTCATATCAATACCACGATTAACACCAGACGATGTATTTACCTGAACATCCCAGATATCACTTCCATTGTTAGCATTGAGTTTCCTTAATCTTACATTGTTACCTATGAAATAAGCCACAAACAATGAATTGTCATTACTACGATAAGCAACTGCAGGCTGATAATTAACTGTATTAGTAATTACCCTATCCTGAGTTGAACTACCCCATAGGATTCGTCCATTATTAGAAACTTTTTGAACGATAATTGACCAGATGTTATTTGTCAAATCAGAATATACAACATACAGATTACCATAGTTATCAACCGTCGCAACAGGATACCTTGAGTCACCACCAGAATATGAAACAATGGCATCGTTAGTATTGGTTCTCATCATCACACTGTATGTCCAATTCTTTGTTCCATCAAAGTTATAACTATAAGCAAAAACATCATATCTAAAGTTAGCGTTATTCACGAATGGTGTTCCACCGTAAAACGAAGAATAAACATTCAGTTCCTCAACAAGGTAAAGCTTAGAATTTGCCTTATCTGCAATAACATCAACTATCGGGCCATCCCATCTCCACATAAACAGACTGTTTATAGATAATCTACCACCACCCCAAACACCTATAAAGGCATTGTAAGAGTCAAGATGTGCTGAACTAGTAAAATCTTCATCCCAAACAAGAGTGTTTGAAGATGTCTTGTAAATTACACCTCCAAACACAACACTACTCATAAGTATGAATACAAAACTAAACAAAATTCCTTTCATACATAAACCTCCTACTTACTACTTAACGAACAATTTTTTAACAATAACTTCTTTACCCGTATTTATTGTAAATACATAAACACCTTGTTTAACATACGCTCCGTTCTCATCCGTCCCATCCCATATGAAGTAATAGACACCTCTCGGTTTTCTCTCATCCCTAGCAATATGCTTAACCAGTTTTCCGTTCAAGTCATATATTGACACAGAAACAACCGTATCCTCGTTTAAAGCATAAACAAAACTACCACCTTTACCTACCTGTATTGGGTTAGGGAATATTCTAACATCAACCTTATCCGCCGTCATATTGAGACCGACCAGATCAAAATTAACAATATTAGTTCCTATTTCAAAGTAAATATTGGTAAATGCTCCCACATATGCGCTTGCTTCTGCTTTCATCATATACAATCCTCCGACAACAGGATAAACAGGTGCAGAGTAATTACCATTTGTATCTGATTTAACAACAACTTTCATACCATAAGGATCAACAACCTCAACAACCGAATTTGGAATACCATTACCTGTCTTTTTATCTCTCACTTTGCCAACTATGAACATACTCTCTATTGAAACAGTATTAGTTATAAAATCTTTACGAGAGTTATTCTTGTATGACCAAACCTCAACAGTTTGATAAAACACATCCGCAGGATTCACCTCAATAGAAGGTTTTATCACAGTCTTTATGATATAAAATTCCCCGTGACCAACTAATGGAGTGAGATAACTACCTTGTCTAACCAAATCTGTTACATCATTATTGTTTAGGTCATAATACTTAACATCCCAAACAGAATTTCCTGTATTAGCCTTAACATAGAACCTTTCACTGACTTGATCTTCATTCTTTATACCCAAATAGACTGAAATAGGTGTATTCTTGAAAGTTTTTACATTTTTACCATTATCCAAGTATGAATTAAACGAGAATATGTTATCATAACCTCCAGCACTCCTTACATCAACATCAGGATCAACTACAACATCCCTTAGAATAATATAGTCATAAATATTATTCTCCACATCAACCGTCTTCATTGAAAGCCTAAGATATGAATGAAACCCACTTCCAACAGATGTATTCGTGTTAGTCAGTATTCTAACAACCCTAACAAAAGAACTCTGACCTGAGCCAATCTCTATAATATAGTTTGAATTAAACACTTGAGAAGTTATATCTGTATCATTATGCGAGAATATTCTGGTAATAAACATCGGAGAGTAATTACTCTCAGCGGAAACAACAAACTTAACAGGAGCACCCACGCTTATAGAATTACTCAAAACAACATAGTAAATGTTAGTTTCATTGATTTCAATCTTGTTCGTAATAGCACCATCTATTACATTGATACCTACAAACTCACCATTATCATCCTCATTCCTAGCAAAAATATCCGCAACAGCATCAATATATAGTATGTTAACAGTAAGAGTAGATGAAACATTAGTGTTTTTCTTACTCCTCGCAGTTATGCTGAGAATATTGGTAGTGCCGCTAGTAAGTTCAGTTGTATTAGTTATAGTAAATGTGAATAACATTACAGTATTACCATCAATATTACCTGTTTCAAAACCAGTCCCAAAGAATGAAGAAGACAGATCAGTTGAGTTTGTAAAGAACTTTATATTCCAACCAACAGAAGATGATTGAGTTGCTTTCACAACAAAGTCTTCCCAAACACTATCACCATTAGATACTATAAACATTCCAGTAGAAGACTGATACTTACCCACATATGCAGTAACATTAGAACTATAAGTTGGTAAAGACAAAACACTAACCCTAGGTATTACAACTTGATTGGTTATATAAACGAAATCAAATACACCAGGATTATCGTAAAGGCTAAATTCGTATCTAATTATCACCTTATCACCTGGAAGAGCACTTGGTTTTGGAACGACATAAACCGATAGATAATCCTCTGGAAAGTTATTTATAGCGTTATAGTTACTCAGATAATTAGTGTATCCCAGTGTTGATGTCAAATTTGTTAAATGAATGTAATTTCCATCCTTGTTGGTATGGTAGATATCAAACTTACCTGTATCTCCATACAATACTGCTTTCAGTCTAAACCGCGGATACCCTTGTATCGGTGCTATGTTCCTCATTACTATCCTATACCTACCTATTTCATTCGTCTCAATCTTGTAATAGTCATAACTTTCAGGACCAAACTGATTTGTTCCTTTCAAAGTCCCTGTATAAATATTTGAGACAGCAACATCCGGTAATCCCGGTGTGATAATAACCTCATACCAGATTGTGTCAAACCTTACCTCTTTAGTTACCGTCTCAAAACTGAAGAAAAAGAAAACGTTGTCATTTACATAACCATTACTATTCACAATTTGCATCCTCAAAATTCTCTCATAGCCATTCGTTATTGTATTTGTCCAACCAGCATTAGTGTTGGTTATGTAATAAGTTACATCATTCGTCTGTTCATCAAAGAACGAGAAAACCCAATTAGTAATGTGATTGTTCGGTTGAGATCCATTTGAAATGGTAGCATATATTCTAAACACATCTCTAAAGTCTCCAACATTCCTGAACTTTAATACTATATCACTTCTTGGGTAGTTTTTTGTTATACCATACAGTGAATAGTTTCCAGGACCAAACTCATTAGTCACAATATTTAATCCTACAAGTAAGCTCTCATGATACGCATCAGGAAGTCCTCTAACCACTATCAGACTATGCATTCCCTTATCCACAATATTAGTTCTAAAAACGCTTATGAAATCATACTTGAGTTCAAGCATGTTGCTCACAGCACCATTCGTAGTTGCCAAATCAAAAGAAACAGCGTTAGTCAAAAATACACTAACCAACACTTCAACAGTCTGTCCAACTGAATATGTATTCGTCCAACCATTGTTAGTAACATGAGATGTTATATCGTTGGTTAATGAACCAACAACAGACCTGAAAGTATAAACCCAGTCTTTTAAACTTCCTCCCTTATTGGTTATTGTTGCCTTAAGAATATAAGGTTGAACAGATAAAGTATCATTCTTCAGCCTAATCCTAAACGAATTAGTCATTCCTGCTATTATTTTATTACTCAGACTACCTTGTCCCTCATAGGTTCCGGAAACAGTCGGTACATCAATCCAACCACTCAATGGTGCCCAAACACCCATATCAGGTTTGACACTTATAGCCCTGTTGGATACAACAACAACATCCTCTTGAGATGCTACATAAGAAGAATAAGCTTTGACCTTGATTTCAACAATTTGATCATCAGGAACACTCATCTGAGGATAAGAAACAACCTTTAGTGTTATACTGCTACCTAGAGGTAATGTCAAATTAGTAGTGTTAGTTATGTTATGAGTAATATCATCATCAGAAGCACTTAAATACTTCACAATCCACCCTGTAGGTTGCACATCTCCTACGATGTTGATAATATCTGGGTCAGTTGTACTGTCGTTTTGAACTACAATGAAGTTCGTTACTATCTCAACACCTCCCTTCATAACTAAATTAAAAGTATTTTGGTTCATACCTGTTGAGTTGTAAATATCATTACCTATCATACTTGACAACGAACTTCCAATAAGGACATCAGGTCTTACCTTTATGTTTCTAGGTCTTGCCCAAGCATAGTCATAAGCATTCGTGAATGTAGTTGAAATAGTATCCAACCTAACCCATGGTTCAACACCACTATCAACAGTCCCATCTGGTGTGTATTCCGCTTTTATGTCAATCCATTCATCTTGCTGTAAATAAACATTAATACCGGCATTGGTTATAGAAGATGTTATCTCAACATCATTTGTATAGTACCTCTCACTCCACCCGGGGTTCGTAATCTGTTGTGCTTTAACAAAGATTGTGTCAGGTTGATACCCATCATTCTTTACTCTAAAGTAATATGTAAGTCCAACATTATTGACTGTCCTAACCATTATAGATTGTGTAAGCGTAGTATTGGTAGATACATAGTTACCCTCATTAACCCCACCTAGCATATAAATGTTTGTTGATACTACTACATCAGGTTGAACTTTGTGATTCGTAATTACAAACATGACGCTATCCTTTCTCAAATTATCATTGATTGCATTGGTATTCGTTGAGAAGGAGAAAAATCTTAAAGAGAGAATATCATTGGTAGTAGCGTTAGTTTTAGGAGATACTACAACCATCAGAACTTTGTTCTGTCCAGAATTTATATTCAGATAGTAAGGATAAGACGATACTAGTTGATTATCACTTATATTACTCACCAATATGTTCCAATCAGACAGAGAACCAATACTTGATGAGAAGTTGTTAGTTATTGCTATAACATCGTTTAGGATTCCTCTATTGAATATTCTTATGTAATTGGTATAAGCCGTCTCATACCCGTAGAACCTAGAATTTGCTTTAGCAGACCATGACTGTGATGAAGGATGAAGCTCATAAACATTAGTCCCAATTACACCCGAGGCATTACTTATTGCCATATCTGGTAAATACTTTCTAGCATACACAACAAGTGTCATCGCATCGTGTTGGTAATTGCCATTCGTAGCAGACGTGTATAGATAGAACTCACCTATCTCACCATCATACGAAGAACTTGGAGGAGTTATCTCTAATCTGAAGTTAGTGAATTGTCCTGGTAGTAATGAAACACCATAAGTTCCATTATTGACTTGAGGTTTTATATTGTTATTGTTAGCATCAAAAAAGTCGTATGACCAGGATTTACTAAAACTACCATACAAATAGAAGTTACCACTAGAATTACCTATGTTAAGTAGTCTCAAATGGAAAACAGCCTTATTTACACCATCTGACAAGACATAGTTTGTAATTATTTGAGAAGATAGAGCACTACTTATGTAATTGCTACCAACATAAGTTGTAAAGTTAGAGTTCGTCGAAGCAAATATATCTCCAGTTTGATATCCCAAAACCTCTAACGAATAACTATCAACCCAAAAATTACTCTTACCATCTCCAGAAAATGTTATCCTTACCCTCAAGTCGGAACCAATATTGGTGAAATTCACAACAGTATTCGTTGGTGTAAGATACCAATTGATACCATCGGGCGACGTAAAGAAATTTATCTGCTGACCATTGGTAGCAAAAGTTGAGTTTAATCTAACTGAACTTGCGGTTCCAACAGACCCTGCTAAAACTCTTGTAGAAAGCATTGAAGATACTTTCTTATACTCTACATCCTGCACTTCCTTGACAAACAATAAATTCCCAGCAAACCCATCATATTTCGCAACCTTCACTCTTCTCTTACCTACCCCTCCATCTTCATAAAAGAACACGAACAACTCACCAGAAGGAGATACATAAAGTTTAGGTTGTCCTATATTGTAAGTAGGATTATACAAAGCAGAGTCAAGAGATACATCACCTAACACAGAACCATTCTGGTCAACTTTAGCAACCCTTATGCTCCTACCACTTCCAGATGTAGCAAGGTAAGAAACATATAAGTTTCCAGAACCATCATAGTGTATAGAAGGATATTCTTGAACATCACTACCACCAGCAACCAACCTAACGGACGGAGAGGACCAAACAAAAAAACCTGTATTAGTATTTATTCTCGTTATAAAAACATCAGAATTACCATTTCTCCTATCAGCAAAGACAATGTATAAGTCTCCTGATAGATATACAAGATCAACCTTAGGAGCAGCATGAAGCATGTAATCAAACACTACTCCTCTACCACTAATATTAGTACCACCACCCCACGAAGTAGAATAGGTATTATTCGTTGATAACCTATTTATCCCAACACCGAAGTCCCTAGATGGAGACCATATCCAATGCTGACCAGTAGCATAAATAAAACCATTTGTGTATATAACCTCACCCGCTATTATGAAATCACCAAAGGTTGTCATGAAAGCAGTTCCGGGATTTATACCACTTATCCAATATTGGTTACCAGATGAGTCTATCTTAGAAATCCAAGACGTATCTCCACTACCTATCCTACGCCACACCTGTATAAGATACAAATTACCAACATTATCAACAGTTGATGATGCCTTATATAGGATCGGAGTATAGTCTATCTGGTCCCCAAAGTTATTATCAACTCTCCTTGACCAAACAAGAGAAAAAGAACTGCCTGTATCTTGCCATCTACTAGCAATAGTTCTGTAAAAGTTATTAAAGTTATAACCAAAGGAGATATAGATATGATTGTTATCATAAACGGATATTGTAGGGCTAATAGCGAAATTATAATACTCATTTGAGTTGGTAGTTGCAATCATTGATATCTCTATGTTGGTTGAAAATAGTATATTACCATTACCATCCATTTTCGTAAGAAATACTTGTGAGTATCCATCATACCTTCTATCAGCCCAAACAATATAGAAATTTCCATTGTAGTAAGCAAAATCCCCCCACTCTTGAAACCAATAATATCCTGAAGTCACATCTGGATACCCTACTTCTAGGGTACCATTCGTAAGATTAGCAGTGAAACTACTGATATTGGCAGCAGTATTAAAATCCTCATAAAAGGTAATCTGCCCATACAAATGATATGACAGAAACACAAACATCAAAACTAAAAGAACTTTATTACTCAAACTCGTCATTAACATACCTCCTACTAAAGTCTCACTAAAATAATATTATAGCAAATTTCGTATCGTAATAAAATCAACTTCATTATATTCAAATTACATACCAAAATTACTAAATAATCCTAAATAACCTTGGAAACCAGTAAAAAACGACATTTTTGAAAGCATCAACAAGACCGATTTTTGAAGTATCTACCCAAAATTGTAAAAAATATTTACACATACTTTGAAAAAATTTCACAAACCGATCAATAATTTCAGGTTGTATTCAATCAAGCGACCTCACCTACTTTCCAAACAACCAGACACCCCAAAACACTACTAGGTTAATCAAAAGTAGATACATATTATAACCATCAAACTTCATTTGAGGATAAATAAGTTCTACTACAATTATATATACCAAGCTCAAAGCCAACATAACAAAAATGACCACCCTACCCAAATTAGACACTGAAACCTTCCTGTTGAAAACCTTTGACAATATTGAAAGAAATATTAGAGGAACAACGGTAGAAGAAAAAACTTTGTAAGCTAGTAGTAGCATAGGGATTATACCCCTACCTACTAAAGAAACCAAAGTTGCGAAAAGGATTACAACAAGTGCTACAGTTCTAACAAACCATAGCCTTGTAAAAACTTCCCTATCACCAAAGATAGTTGAAATAATGTTTTTTGATACAAGTGAAGTAGAAGTAAGCAGTATAACATCCGCACCTGATAGAGGTATGGATATTAGAGCAATCAAAATCAAAGGTTTAAGTTCATCAGGAACACTCAAAGCCAGTGTAGGTATTACATTTTCAGGGTTTTGAATATCAGGTAATAGACTTTTACCTAGAATACCGATTGAAACTATCAATACCGATATTACGACGATCAAAAACGAAGCCAAAAGTAAAGATAACCTTGCGATTCGGTAATCTTTGGAAGAGAAAATCCTAGAGTATATATCAGGACCAAATAGGTAAGAAAGCCCAACGGAGACAAAAATACTCAACCATAGAGATAACGAAAACTCTTCACTAAATCCAATACCTTTACTTCCGATGGACTGAAGACTACCATCAGGACCTAATTTTGAAACGGAAACATAGAGTAATATCAGAAGTCCAAAAACCATCAGGATAACTTGTAATGGTGAAGTTTTTATAGCACCAACTTGTCCCCAAATTAGCGTATATACCGCAAAGATAGAAGAAAATATAATTAACGAAGCCAACCTATCCCCTACAACAAATTGAGTAATATTCGCACCCGCTATCACCTGCCCCGCAAGAACCGAAACCCAAGCAACAAAAAGTATCAAAGAAGAGATAAATTTAACCTCTTTCCCAAACCCTTCCTGTATTATGTCAATTATTGTATAACCTTTGAGTGAATGAACTACCTTAACAAAGAATATAGAAAGAATTACTAGGAATACAACACCTGATAGCGTCCACCAGATAGCATTCCACCCTAGTTTGTAAGCCCATCCTCCAAGCCCAAAAACCGAAGATGCACCAAAAACTAAAGCGGTAAGCGACATCGTTATCTCAAACACACCCCCTCTCCTACCATAAACCAAATACTCACCCTCACTCCTCGTAATCCTCCTGTATAAAACCACAATCAAACCAACCAAAACCACTAGGTAAATAAATATATACATCATGGTTAACTATTATAACATAAAAGTTAACTTGATTACAAACTGTATAACCTCTCTTCAACAACAAATCCTAACTTCCATCAGGCAAGTAGATGAATACTGAACTCTCTACTTATCTGACCTGTTCGGTTCTAGGTAGTGTTAGTCAGTTTCAATGCTTCAATTGATACTAGTCTTTCTAGTCGTTCGTTGAGAAGAACATCTATCCATATCTTTAGATACTGCGATAGAAACCATATCTAATTGTGAGAGTCTGTTATCTGCTAACGATGTTTTTAAAGCAAAAATATTAACTTGACTAGTGTCGGATATATTTTTTATTTTTATTACATAGAGATATGGAAGAAAACATAATTGAGGTTGAAATAGAAGACATTGTAATGGCAAATACAAGTTTTGCTATGATATTTTACGATAGGGTTAGCAACAGAGTTCTACCAATTTTTATAGGACCTTTTGAGGCGAATGGAATACTCTTCAAACTACAGGAGATGAAGTTTCCAAGACCTCTTACCTATGACCTCATAAGGAATATTCTTGATAGCCTAGGAAGTTATGTTGAGAAGGTTGTAATAAACGACATAAGGGATAACACTTTCTATGCTAATCTGTATATAAACTTTCAAGGTAATATCATACAGATAGACTCAAGACCTAGTGACGCTGTTGCGATAGCGTTGAGGTTTAACGCACCTATATATGTATCCCAACATGTAATGGATATTGCTTCTGTCCATAGGTCTGAGTATGTAAGTCAGGCTTATGGTAGGTCACTACAACAGAAGGATGTAGGCAACGAACCAACTACTGAACAAACACAATCTACAACACGTTCAAGGTCAACGGGGCAACCAAGAAGAACTAAGAAAGAAGTCATGCTTGAGGAACTACAGAGAGAGTTAGAGAAAGCCGTAATGGAAGAAAGATACGAAGATGCAGCAAAGATAAGAGACGAGATAAACAAACTCCAAAACAAAGAACAGCAAGATTAGTAAGATGAAGGTATCTCAATAAAGAACTCACTACCCTTGCCTACCGCAGAATCAAAGTATAGTTTCCCATTGTGATTTATAACAATTGTTTCAACTATTGAGAGTCCAAGCCCGCTACCCGTTTTTTTTGTTGTTATGTAAGGCTTTAGTATTTTGTCTTTCATATCATCCGGAATACCAACTCCATAGTCTCTAACACTTATAACACAGGATTCAGGCTTTCTAGAAAACTTTATAGTGATCCTGTTTGAAAGTCCTTGAGATGCATCAATACCATTCTTCACAAGGTTTATCAAACACTGCTTTATTTGATCAAAGTCTGCGTATATATTATCATCACCTTCAACAATATACTCTATCTCAATCCCTTGTTCAGAAAACAGTGATTTCAAACTCTCAACGATAGTAGTGAAACTAAAATTTGAAGGGTTTGGTTGAGGTATTTTCGCAAAGTTTGATAGTTGAGTTATAAGATTATCAATCCTATCAACCTCTTCAAGTATTAACGATAGACTGGATACTACTTTTTGTTTGAAGTTTTCTTTTTCAGTATCCAGAAGTAGTCTTTGGATTGATAATTTTATCGGCGTTAGAGGATTTTTTATCTCGTGTGCAATTTTCCTAGCAATGTCCTTCCACAGTTCCATTTTTTCCATTTTACTTACCCTGTATTGTGCTTCAAGAAGTTTTAGTGTCATTATGTTAAAGTTTTTTATCAAATCCCTAACTTCATCAACAGCCCATTTCTCTGATATTTTGTATTGAAGATTACCCTTTGACAATTCGTTCATCCCCTCACTTAACCTTGATATACCTGTTGAGACGTATTCAGCAAACAAATACGCTATTAGTATTGATACGAAAAGTGATGGTATATTCAAAAGAATCAGGATTACTAAAAAGTAATTCCCAAAAATATCGTAGAATATGAACTCACTATTACTTGACACCTGAAGTATTTTTGATATTCCTTTCTTGATTTCGTATATCTCATTATCAACTTGCTTATAAGCAACCTTATAGTCCCTATCTCTTCTAAACACAAACCCATACTCCTTATCATCAACAACTATTATACTTTTTCCTTCAGTAGCAAATGTTTTAAGAACTTGATTAATTATCTCTTTCTCAACCTTGTCTGAAACTTGAGTTGAACCTGAAATAGTTAAAACTTTAACACCTTTTGATGGTTTATCTAATGATGTCTCTATCTCAACAAACATATCTTTGTAGAATACTGACAAATGTTTTAATATCTCTCTCGACATTTGAGATACTCTCTCACCCTCTCTTGTTTCATTAACCGACCTTATAGCATCCACTGTTGATACAAAGATCGTTGATAAGATAATACTTGATATGCTACTCGTGAATACGAACAGAACTATAAGCCTAAGCCTTATTCTTGAACCTAATTTTGACGCTATTAGATCTCTTACAGACTTAAAAATTAGAAGTATTGATGTGAAGAATGAAACAACTACTAAAGATACCACTACAAAGTTTGAAACTCTATTTACTGCTCCGAAAGAAAGAGTATATACCCATTCTGATATTATCACAGAAGTTATTAAAATCACTGCTATGAAAATGGATATTAGAACATACTGCCTTACCATAATCCTACCTTATCCTGAAAGTATCTGAAACTGTTGTTGGTGTTTCATAATTACCGAAACCAATTAGAGATGTTATTATACTGAGAGGTGGTTTCAAGTTAATGTATGTTATCCTTGCTTTTGATGTTATAAAGAACTCTGTATCTTCATATATCTCCTCAAAATCTGGATTACCTTTGAATGACTTAAGATCAATTCTTTGAAAGAAGGGAGATAAACCATCTATTACATCCTCAAAATTGTCATAAGTTCTAAAGGTAAATGGATTAGAAGTTATGTACTTACCACTCACAATGTCATATGAAATTGAATATCTTGTTTTTATGTTTGTTATTACCGTTTGTATATTGAACACTCCAAAATCCTTTCTTATGAAATTCAATTCTAGTGTAAATTCAACACTAAAATTCCTTTTCAGAATATCATCAAGTCGTCTGGGAGGACTCCCTTCAACAAAGACTATAACCAGGACCGAATAGTTATTCCTATCAAAGAATATCCTAGGCTTTGAAATCTCAAAGCAGTAAGCACCAATACTAACAAAAAATATCATCAAGGTTAGGATAAACCTACACATAAAATATATTTACATTCAAGATGTATAACAGATGAAGATAAGTATATTCAAATTAGACACTTATAAAGTACAATAGACTAAAACAAGAAAACTAAGGGGGATATACCCCCTTAAAACCTAGAATGATAAGTTAAGATAACCTACTATTTCAGAGCCGGAAAAGTTATAACCTATATTCACCTCAAGGTTTTCTAGAACACTTACGCTGATGCCTGCTATAAGAGAATAGTGTAAATGGTCAAGATGTTCTATCTCTGCTTCTAGGTCTGTTTCAAAGTATATTGATAATGGTAGATTAGCAAGTTGCTGTAGTGATAATACAGGGGCTATTATACCTGATACAGAGAGAGTAGGTAAAGCATAGAAACCTAGATTGAGTTCTATCCAGAGAATGTCTTGGACTAGGCTTGGTTCGGTGTGGTATTCAATACCTAACTCAAACGCATCCGAATACCCCAGATGTAACCCGAAAATGTTGTAGTTAAGTATTGCTAAACTACCTAGATCATATCTTGGCATTATGGAAGCCCCTAGCCATTGAACCCCTTCACTTGCTATTCCAATAACTGACAAAGATGATTGTATATCAAGTTTTGGTAGTACTCCAACAGCAGCCATTAACTCTACTTCAGCAGAGAATGGATCTATAGGAATATGGAACGATGGACCTACGGATATACCTTCAGTTATACCAGTATATGCACCGAAAGAACCACCGAACGCAAAACTTCCAATCAGAAGTAGAGTAAAAGTGACTAAAATAAACCTCTTCATATCCTTATCCTCCTCATAAGCATGTTTCTCATAATGGTATTGAAGCAAAAACATAAATTTCAAGTTATTACCAGTTACGAGTTTAAATCCTATATTGATCCCAAATATCTTCACACTAGTAGAAAAACATTGTCTCCTCAAAATATACTTAATGTATCGTTATGAAGTCTGACATTAAAAATATAATACTCGGACTACTCCTTGAAGGATGGGATACTTCTGGTAAATCTAAAACTGTTTCAGGAGAAAAAATATCTAAGGAACTAGGAATAACCAGAGTTATGGTAAATAGATACATCAGAGAACTTATGGATGAAGGTTTTATAATAGAAGCCAAGAAATATAAGGGATACAGGATCACAAACATTCCTGATGTTATTTACCCATCAGTAATAAGGCTAAAATATACTGGGAATAATGAATTCAAATTTATAATTTTTGATGAAATATCATCAACCAACACTTACTGTCTGGAGAATGCTAAAAATCTAGAAGATAGAACCGTAGTGATAGCAAATCACCAAACTCAAGGTAAAGGCAGGTTCGGTAGAAGCTGGTATTCAGAAAGTAGTAAAGACATAACTATGAGTATATTACTCAAGCCGAACATACATATTGATGAAGTAGTAAAATACACAATGTCCGCCTCTATAGCAGTCCTTGAAGCCTTAAGGAATCTTGATATTGACAATCTTTTTATCAAATGGCCCAATGACATAATATACAACGATAGGAAAGTCTGTGGAATACTTGTAGAAACCATCTTGGAATACACAACAGGTCTCGTTGAAGCAATCGTTATAGGTATAGGTCTCAATGTTAATAGCATTCCTTCCAAGGCCATTCCAAACTCAACATCAGTGTATGAGATACTAGGTTTTGAAGTCAAGAGATACTCACTCATAGGAATGATACTTTCAAACTTTGACTCTATCCTTCAGATGACATATAATTCTATCTTTACAGAATGGAAGAAGAACATTGGATACATCGGCAAGAGGATTTGCGTAAAGTATGGTGATGTGTCGCTACAATGCACTTTAGTTGATGTTTCAAGAACAGGTGAGATAATAGTTGATGACAACAATACTATAAAAAAGTTTAGTTTTGGAGAAGTTAGCCTTATTGTCTAGTTTTTCTTACAACTATACCTTCAACGTCCCATCTGGGATGTGTCCAAGAAAACCACTGTGTTGGGTCTTCTTTTATCCACTCCTCAAATATACTGTTTATGTTTCTCATTATCTTCATTACGCTTTCATCGTTATAAGGCAGGTCAAACTTTAAAGGTGGGTAGAACTTGAGTTTATACCTATCATCCTCAAGAAGAATACTTCTCGCTGGAACTATTGGCGACCCTATCTTGAGATGAAAAACGGCAGGTCCTCTTGCGGTAGGAGCAGCTCTTCCAAAAAACTCCACATATATAGGGTCAAAGTAATACGCTTGATCCACTACCATACCTACTATACCACCAGACTTAAGAAATGATATTATCCTCTTAACCTCTTCAGGTTGATTGTAGATAGTCTCCATATTTGCTTTCTTCCTAGTCTTCACAATTAGTGACTCTGTAAAAGGATTTATTTGCCTATTCATAACCACAGCAAGTTTCACCCACCCAAGTCTCGCAGGAACACCCGCTAGGAACTCCCAGTTCCCAAAGTGCCCAGTCACAACAATCACACCCTTTCCGTAACTAAGAGACTCTTGTATGTAATGAAAATCCTCAAACTCTACAAACTCTCTATAGTTATCTTCATTTATACAATTCACAAAGAACGAGTCCACTACAAAAATTCCCACATTCTCAAACGCTTTTTCAAGTATTCTCATTACTTCACTATCAATACCGCCGAAAATTACAGTTGCATTTTTAATGGCAGCATCTCTTAAATTCTTTATGAGCCTAAAAGCAATTTTACCTAGAAACCTACCAACTTTCTTACCCAATTTGTACCCAATTACAAGAACAACCAACCTTAGAACAATGAAGAAAAGATATTCAATTATAAAACCTACTACTCTCATCGCTGAAATTTTAAAGAGATTTTATACTTCTATTAAAGTAAAATTAGAATACGAATAAATTACATAAGAGATAGTCTGAGTTTTTGATTCTAATTTGACACTTTTATTAAACTAGATTGCTATGAAAGTTTTGATAACTGGAGCGAGTGGGTTTATAGGTCATCATTTGGTGGATTTTCTATACAAAGAAGGTTTTAAAATAAGATGCCTTGTTAGAAAGACAAGCAACGTAAAGAATATAGCAGATAAGTCGGAATTAGTATATGGAGAGATAACAGTTCCTGAATCACTACCTGATGCCGTAAAAGATGTTGATTATATTATCCATGGTGCTGCTATTGTCAAGGCCCTATCACCTTCAGAGTACTACAAGGTCAATACCATTGGAACGATAAATCTTTTCAAAGCGGTCTTAAAGAATAATCCTAGTTTGAAGAGATTTGTCTATATTAGTTCTCAAGCGGCCAGCAGTCCTTCTGAAACTCCAATATCCGAAGATTATCCATCATCACCTGTTACACACTATGGTAAGTCCAAACTTGAAGCAGAGAAATTTTTAGAGGTAAACTACGACAAGATACCTATAACGATAATAAGACCAAGCGCTGTCTATGGAACTTACGATAAGGAATTCCTACCAGTTTATAAGATGATAAAATACGGATTTGAAATACTCGTCAAAGGCGGCAAAACTAAATTAAGCATGGTGTATGTCAAAGACCTAGTTAAAAGTATATTTCTAGCAATGACTTCTGAAAAGACGATAGGAAAAAAATACTTTTCAGCACATCCCGAAGTTATCTACCTCTCCGACTTTTACAGAGAGATCGAAAAATCAATCGGGAAAAAATTTGTCCTCAGAATTCCAATACCTGTTAGTCTATTATACATTCTTGCGTTTTTCAATACTTCTTTCTCAAAGGTAATAGGAAAACCGAGTATGTTCAACTATGATAAAATAAACGAGATAAAAAATAGTTGGGTTTGTTGTTCCGAGAATATAGTAAAAGACACAGGTATGAAATATGAGTATCCTATAAGTATTGGCGTTCCAGAAACTATAAAATGGGCTTTGGATAACAAGTTAATCTGACCGAACTACTACAAAAAAATCATCAGTCTCATAAATTTTAACATAACTAACTTTTCTACCTATTATCCCTTCAACTTCTTTGAGTATGAAGAGTCCTAAGTTTTCTGCAGTAGGTATATCTACTTTGGATGTAATATAAGAATTTTCATTGAGATTTGAGTTATGTAGTTTTGACACGACACTATCCAGTGCTTCCTTTAGCAGAAGGAAATCAATAACCATACCATTATCATCAAGCTTGTCAGAAGATATACAAACTTCCACCTTGTAGTTGTGTCCGTGAAGAGGTTCCCAATCACCATTTGGTAGCTTTACCCTGTGAGCAGAAGAAAAAGAGGACCTAACGGAAACGCTATACTTCATATCTTCTTTAATACCTTCGTAAGTTCATTTCTATCTATAAGGGCTACAGGACGATTTTCAGCATACCTTATAGCTTTAGGAGTAAATCTTGATGTTGTTATACACAACCCTTTCACGCCGTGTATAGCTTTAACCTTATCTACTATAAGTGATAATATGTCATCATCCACAGGTTCTCCACTTCTCGTAACAACTACGAAAACCTTACCCTGTCTCACATTTGACCACTTCCCCGACCTTTCAAGCGCAACCATATGGACTGTGTTATCATTAACGACCTTACTATCAATCACATCATAATCAAGTTCCGAAAGAACTTTCTGAGATAATATCTCAAATGTTGAAGTAGAACAGGTAACAAAGTCTTTCAGTTTGTCATCCATTCTCAAATCACTGTATCTAAGTAGTTTTTCTTGAACATCAAGATAATTAGGTCTGTATTGAGATATCCTTTCCCACTGTTCTATTGCTTCAAGGATCTGCTTTCTATTCTCATAGACACTAGCCAAGGCAT
Source organism: Spirochaetota bacterium (assembly GCA_025061835.1). NCBI lineage: Bacteria > Pseudomonadati > Spirochaetota > Spirochaetota bacterium. The sequence goes on along the minus strand of JANXAC010000003.1, from coordinate 36,246 downwards.
ATCTTATGCCTATAGTTGTGTTATTTTCTTCAGTTGCATATTTTAATGCTCTTTGAAATTCACTTATTGCCTTATCGTAATTACCATTATCTGATGCTATCAAACCTATCTGGTATATAGCTTTGAGCTTCAAATTTGTGTCAGGAGACCTTTCAGCAATTTCAAACTCTTGAAGTGCTTTCGTTGCATTGTTCATAGCCTTGTATATCACACCTAGATTATAGTGAGCCTCATAATTTTTAGGGTCATTTTTCACACAATTGATGAAAGCATTCATAGCCTCTGCGTATTTGTTAGCATCAAGATGTATCTTCCCCATATAGAACCATGCATCAGGGAAAGAGGAGTTAATTTTAACAGCTTTGCTTAAATAATTAAGTGCATTATCACGCATGTTTCTCTCATAGAATATCTTACCTATGTTATAGAGTGCTTTATAATCGTTTGGATCCATCTTAACGATAAGTAAAAACTCCTTTTGAGCTTCTTCAACCTGTCCTAATGAAACATATATATCAGCCATCCTATACCTTGCTTGTTTTTCTATTGACTGGTTTGAGAACTTACCTAGAGACAAAGCCTGACGATACTCAACTAGAGCCAGATCTCTTTTATTAGTCATGTAATAGCAATCTGCTAGATACAGATGAGCCAAAGGGTTCTTTTCATCCTTTTTTATATACTCTTCCAGATCCGCTATAGCACCTACATAATTCTTATCATCTATTTTCTTCTTTATAGCATCAAGCTTGAGTGGTTGAACAAACGACCTAAATAAGAATATAATAACAACAAACATGATAACCGCAGCAAAAGCACCAAGGATAACTAAATCCTCCATAGACACATACCCTTAACAAGTTTCGTTATATTATTCTAAAAAATTAACACACAACATTAAAAATTATACAAATCTAGCGACTAAACCATTTCGTCAATCTATGATCTAAAAACTATTTATAGTTTATCAACCTATCCAGGTTTGAAATTTTTAATTCAACCTCACTCTTTACATCATCACTAACATCAGAGTTATAGACCTGTTCGTAAATAGACCTTGCCTTGTATATCTCCCCTACCCTCTCAAAAAGACCACCTATCATCATTAAATTCCTGTAATAGTTATTCTTGTAATCCTTTTGTAACATCTCATTCTTCTGTAAAAGCAGTGTTATCATTTCTCTAGTGGGAACTTCAGGTATTGACGAATAATAACTCAAAGCTTCGTCCAACGCTAGCGAAAGTTCTCTAGGCAATGTTATTCTCTGTAATGCTTCCCTTATGTTCCTATCAGCAACGGAATAGTTCTTTGATCTACCAAAAAAAATACCTGTGTAAAGTCTTATAAAATTGTCCCTATCAACAAAAGGTTCTCCTTCTTTTATTGCCTCAGAAAATCTATTTAGTTTCCCTAGTATCTCCATCTTCTTTAACTTGAGTTTCGGCAAATCATCCTGAGATATATTCGCTTCAATCTTCTCTATCTCCTTAAGAGCCCTGTAATAACCATACTTTTTCGCAATATTGTCAATACTTTCAAAGAACCTAACTTCATCTCCAACTAAACTTTTAAGATCCATCTTTGCAACACCAGATGGAGGATTAGGCTCCAAAAGGTCATTGGTTTCTTCCTTTTCGTTGTCCGTCGTGTCAAATTGGCTTAACTTGTTATCGTTGTCGTCATTCCTATTAGAAGCAACAAACTTAAAGTCAGATAAACTACCATTTTTTTGCTTATTCGTATTCTGTATTCTCAAGTTTCCAGAACCTTTAGCATTAGTGTTTATTACACTATTGCCACTCTTTAAGTTATCATTCTCAGTTGATACTATTTCATACTCAACAATTTTCAACGATGTTCCATTACTTGAAAACAATTGAAACACAAGATTATCTTTGCCAAAGTCCTTGGTTATAAATACATACCTGTTATCTTTAATAGAGGATGATATCCTATCCATATCAGCAATCTTCACTGGAAACTTTTTCGCAATCCATACACCACCATCGTCAGGTAATTCAACACTGAAATTCTCACCTCTAGTTGTAAATATTCTTGTTACACCTACAGGCTTTTCCTTACTGCTAGGGAACATATCCTGTTCGCTTTCAAGCGGCGAGATTTTATCTTCAACAAACTCCGGTAATATTTTCTCTTCCTTTGATACAACTATATCGGACGCATTATCCCCTTTTAACTCATAATTATCTGAAAACTTATTAATATATTCAAAGTCGCCTTCAAGTGATTTTTTAATTATGTAAGCAGTGTAAAAATCACAACTCGTGGTTGCGAGAAACAATATAACTAAGAAAGATATGCCAATACCTAAACTTCTCATAACCTAAAATATAAATATCTGTCTAACGAAACTCAAAATTTCATCCGATAACCTCAAAATCCACCGATTCTGCACAAAGCCCTACTAATCAGACTTCAATAACTAGACTCTCATCACAACGTAGAAGATAACACCTTTACCCAGTCCTTTCGTTTTAGGTATTATTCTAGCACCTATCATATCTGCAAACTTCTTCGAAATAGATAAACCTATACCTGTTCCTTGAAATCTCTTTGTCCTAGCCTCTTCAAGTTGAACGAATGTTTTAAATATCTTCTTGAGATTATGCTCGTCTATACCTATACCCGTATCTTCAACTTTAAAAACCAAATTTCGATCCTTTAGGAAAACTTGAAGTTTCACCCATCCATTGTCAGTAAATTTTATAGCATTTGAGACAAGATTGATAAGAATAGACTTAAGCATATTATAATCTGTCCTAACAACAAGTTCTCCAACATGGTCATATACGAAAAATGATATCCCCTTATTCTTCGCAAGTATCTCACCATATTTTTTTACATCATCTATCATATCAGACAGCGGAAATTCAGTCTTAGTGGGTTTCATATAACCTGCTTCTATCTTGGAAAGATCAAGAATATTGTTTATCATATTCAGAAGTGATACACCAGCAGACATTATATAGTCAAGATACTTGTTTTGATCCTCCTTAGAGAAATCTCCCATCTTTAGAAGTTCAACAAATCCGAGTATAGCGTTAAGAGGTGTTCTTAACTCATGCGAGACGTTAGCAACGAACTCAGACTTGAGTTTTGACAGCTCTTCTGCACGCTTCTTTGACTTGATCAGATTTACGTTTATTTCGTGTAGTTTTATTCTATGAGTTATGATAAAAGACAATATCTTTAGGATCTCCTTGTCAATTTCATTTACTTCACTTTTGCCCTGTCTGAATACCACAATAAAAAGACCTTTTACATCCTTGAAATCACCCAATCCTACTATTCCTACTAGCGAACCTAATGAAGATAAGAAAAATTCATCCTCACCACCCTCTATAACACCTCTAACTTTTTCCAAAATCTCTCTTGATCTAATGAAGTCAATATCAACACCTATTGAAGATACAACATTTATCTTACTGCCAGATGTAGTTGCAATAACAGCCTTTTCAATATCAGTAAAAGTAGTCAGAGATATAAGAGATTGTGAAAAAGCATTCTTTATTGACACTTCATATATAAGTGGTTCTATTGCAAAAACCAAAGATTTCAGATACTTAAACCTAGAGTGAATACTTTCAAATCTTTCATAACTTTTCAGAAAAATATCCAACATAAGATAAAGCGAATAGATATTATCAGGATCACAACTAGTATCAAAATCAAAAAACAAGTAGTATTTGTTATCAAAGTTCATATAAGAACTATTTTGGTTGCAGTAAAAGTTTTCCTTTCCATCCTTAAACATATCTTGGAATACAACATAATCTTCTGAACCAAATTGATATATTATCCCTTGTGATGAACAGAACAAGAAATTATTCGTTGAAAGGTTAGATCTCAGAAACTCACCTATCCTCTGAAATATCTCATTAATCTTTACACCTAACGACAAGAACCTGGAGATATCCTTCAGAAAACTTTCATTCACTTTCATTCTTCAAAATCCTTGAAAATGTCAAGAGATGACTCTTCAGTATCTTGCTTTAACTTAATGATGTCTTTGAATTTTTCAAAACTATCCTTAGTTATGTATATTTCATTTACACCTAAATTTTTGATCTTCTCTATCATCTTGCTATCTACTACACTACCTTCCTTGTATATAACAGCCTTATTTTTGACAACGGGAGCACCTAGAACCATACCCTCTACTAGATCATCAACTGAAACTCTAATACCTGTCTCTACCTCCCTCTTGAAAGAAGTAGATAAAGATGAATCCTTTGCTTCAATCTTCTCTTGATCAGAAGATGGAGTATTCTGAGGTTCAGGCTTACCAGATGAGACATATTGTTGATTTGATTTGTTTAACGAATCAGAATATTCCTTATCAATAATAACTTTCTTGATAGTTTCAAGAAGTTTGGTAGGTGCTACTGGCTTAACAAGGTAAGCTTTGATATTGTAAGAAGCCATCTCCTTGACATCATATACCGAAGAACTAGCACTTACAACTATTATAGGTATTGATGAGTACTTCAGATCCTTAGATATTGTGTTAGCGAACCTAAAACCACTCATACCCGGCATATAAAGATCGAGGACAATAATATCTGGTGTAATATTCTTCAAAACTTCAAGCGCCTCATTACCATTCCTGGCAACCGTAACTTCATACCCTTTCATACTAAGGGTATCATAAAAAAGTCTTATATTTAAAGGATTATCCTCAACTAACAATACTCTCATAGTATTATCATAAGTCAATAGAAATCATTTTTCAATCTTTTATAGCACGGTTTTTATTGATAAGTGCTGGGGGTTATTATATAATATTTAATTGAAAGGTGAAACACATTTATGCCTAGTGTTAAGAGGTACAATGAAGGGTCAATAATCTACTTTGACAAGGATATCGGTAGTGAAGTGTTCTTATTAAAGTCTGGCAAAGTTATAATAAAGTATATCGCAGAAGATACTAATGAAGAAGTCTCAAAAGTAGTAAGACCCGGTGAAATATTCGGCTTAAAATCAGCGATAATCTCCGCCCCAAGAGGTGAAACTGCGATATCTGCAGAGGTTTCGGAAGTAATACTGTTTGACATAAAAGAGTTTGAATCTTTCATATCCAACAAGCCAGAAATACTTTTCAAAACACTGAAAGCCTTAAGTAATCAATTGAGAAACATCGGTATAAAGGTGAATAATCTGCTCTCAAACAATGTGATTGTTAGACAAGATATAGGAATGTTCAAAATAGGTGAATATTTTCTAATGAACAAAAAATACAAACAATCAATACAAGTTTTTGAAAGATTCCTTAAGTCTTATCAGGACTCAGAATTATCTCAAGATGCTAAAAAGAGAATACAGATAGCCCAAAAAGCTATTGAAACAGGTGTTGTTGATAAATTTACACCTATTGATGAGAGTAAGATTCCATTGCAATCTACAGCGTCACCTAGAAGTCTTGACCTTGAGATAAATGGAACAATATCCAGCATACTTAATGCTCTCTCAATGGCTGAGAATAACTTCCAGCGTGGTAATTTAGAACAGGCACTCAACATACTTGAAAAGATATCCTCTCTCAAGGAAATACCAAGTCAAGATTTACTTGAGAAGGCTCTAAATATCAAGGCAAAGTGCTTATCAAAATTAAAAAAATATGATGAAGCAATAAACACTTACAAAGAAATACTCGATAAGTTCCCAAATTCAAAGAATATGAAGGTATCTATGTTTAATATGGCTATAATATTCATAGAGAAAGGAGATAAAAACAACGCACTGATGATGCTAAAGAAAGTTGCTTCAACTCCACCGTTTGATGAGGTATCTCAGAAAGCCAAAGATGTGATAGCAAAAATTTCAATGTAGCCTACTTCTTCACAAACTTAACTATTCTAACAAACTCATCAAGGTTTAGAGATGCACCACCAACTAATGCTCCATCAATATCCGGCATAGCCATAAGGTCATCTATATTGTTTGCTTTAACACTACCACCATACTGGATTATAAATCCATCAGCAATCTCCTTTGAATACATCTCTGATATTATCTTCCTTATAAACTCTTGAACCTCCTGTGCATCCTCTGGTTTTGCTGTTTTACCGGTTCCTATCGCCCATACAGGCTCGTAGGCTATAACCACATTCTTTATATCTTCCTTACTTACACCAGAAAGCCCATTAACAGTCTGTCCCCTAACAACATCAAGTGTCTTACCCTGCTCTCGCTCCTCAAGAAGTTCTCCTACACACAGTATAACCCTTAGTCCGTTTTTTAGAGTATTCCTAACCTTTTTATTTATAACCTCATCAGTCTCCCCTATCACATGTCTTCTCTCACTGTGTCCAATTATAACATACTCACAGCCAACATCCTTAAGCATAATAGGCGAGATTTCACCTGTATAAGCACCACTATCCTCGTAGAAAACATCCTGCGCACCTAACTTTATATTAGTTCCCCTAATAACCTGATAAACAGGATATAAAGATGTAAAAGGAGGACATATCAAAATATCCCTGTCATCAACATCTTTAAGTCTCTCAACAAGACCTCTTGCAAGTTCAACCGACTCCGAAACTGTCTTGTTCATCTTCCAGTTACCAGCAATCAGATATCTCCTCATAACCTAACCCCCTACGAAAAGTTGTTAGTAATTATTTAACTTCAAGTATAAGTATAACAACTTATCTTACAAACACCCAATAAAGTCTAAAAAATTCACAACCAAGTGCAGTTGTTTCTTATCTGTATTGTAGTCTCTATAAGGAATTGAGTAAAATATCCTTCTTAACAATAACTCAAAGAATTTAGTATGAATTAAATCCCTTCAGCTAATAAATGCTATTTAGAACAAAAAGTCAAATTAGCACGGAGCCTAGAATCTTATCCCCTCATCCAATGAAAATTGAACTCATTCTCAAACACTAAACAGAATCTAAAATTCACAACTAAATAAAGTTTTTTCTTTGCGAGTTTTCAACGAAAACGAGTAAAGACTATTCTTCTTGAAGTTCTTTGATCAAATCCAAGATACGCGTATTTTAACGTAATTGATTGGTATTCTAGAATTACTTTTACGTGCATTTTGAATGTAATTGATTTATATCCAAATTACTTTTTGAATATCTCTTCAATTGCTTTTGCTTTAAGGTATCTTCTATTGACTTCTTCCCAATCTGTATATTTTATGACTTCATTTATATAAGACTTCCTATCGGAGCCAAAGTCAATAAAGTAAGCGTGTTCATACACGTCAATACTCCAAACAGGCCATGTCTCCCAAACGCCCCCTTGATTGTGAGCATCACCTAAAAATGTGTGTATCTTACCATCTCTAAAATCATAGGCAACTATACACCATCCTCTAGCAGCCATACCACAGGCAACAACATCTTCAATAAAAGCCTCCCAAGAACCAAAATCTTGCTTAACTTTCTTGACAAATTCTAAAGTATCACTTGGATCTTTTGGAGTAGGAGTTAGCGTTGAGAAAAATATTTCGTGTAGTATCTGCCCGTTTGCGTTGAAAGTCTCATCAACCTTAAGTGCTCTGTAAGCACTGTAAGATGCAACAGCCTTACTTCTATCAACTGTCTTAAGTTGTTCTTCAATCTCATTTCTCTTATTCACATACCCTACATACAACCTATCAAAGTGTATATCCATGGTCTTTGAAGATATTGAAGGTATGGAATCCTTCGTATACTTTAGACTGATTGGACTAAAAGCCATAATGACCCTCCTTTAATTTTTAATTAAAAATAACAAATAACAGCCTTTATGTCAAAACTTACAGTCGTATTGACTATAAACTTGATTTTTACGATAATTTCATTGTGAGTTATACACCGCTTGATATTAAAACTGTAATATTCGCAGATAACATTCTGATGAAGAACTCTATAAACAATCCCGGCTATGCCTCTCTACTACAGAGTCAAGCCAGAGTTATAATGAAGGAAAAAGCGGATATAGAGCAGAATAGAACCACTGACATTGTTGAAATCTCAAGAGAGAGCGAGAAGATAAGGAGAAAAAATCTCGGTGAAAGCAACACCAAAAGAATTAAATATATCTCTAGAAAACAAAAAGAAGAACAAAATCTGAAAGAAAATGAGAGTTTAGTTGAAAGTCAAAAGGGCAATAGCATAGATATTATTGCGTAAACACCGTATGGATTTTATCCTATTCACCCTCGTAATAATCCTATTCTTCTTGGTTATTTTCCTTTACGCAAGACTAAAAGATGAGATAAAAAATGTCAAAGGAAAAGGGATCGTAGAAGAAATAAAAAAAGAGATAGAAGGACTAATTGTTGAGTTTAACAAGGTTTCCAACAGAAAGATAATAGTCATGGATGAGAAAATCAAAGAACTTGATAACCTTATAAAAACAGCAGATGATAGAATACTAAAACTTGATAACATTACAAGAAACTACCTTGAAGCAATAAAGAGATACGAAATTATGAAAAAGGAACTTCAAAATCAATTAACAATTCAAGAAACCTCTCCCCATACAGACACCAATAATCCATACCAGACTACCAAAACACCATTACAAGAAAAACCCCAAAAACACTCAAGAAAAACCAAGACAGAAAGTTCAATACCACTCATAAACACCAACCAAAACATACAACAAGTATATCACCAAAACCAGTATGAAGAAGCACACATTCAAACTAAACCGGAGAGAGAACTGTTGAACGACATTCAAGGAATGAAAGACTCAAAATTAGAAATCATAAAGGAAATTGAAAACATCAATATTGAAGAACTTGAAGTTTCTGCTAGGGCGGAACTTTTGAGAAAACTACTTACAATTAACTTTGATGAAGATAAACTAGTTGAGATGGGCTTCTCCCCATCAGAGATAAAGATAGCAAAAGTAGTAATGTCTTCAAAAAAGTAGTCTAGAACAGTTTCGTTAGCGAAAGTAGATACATATTATCGTCATAGTATATTGATACTTCATCAACAATAAAGTTAATTTTACTAACCCCTGCGTAGTAGAAAGGATACCCAACAGGTAACCCCCAGAGCGGTTCTTTGTTAGGAAAAAACAGAATAGGCATTCCTCCATACCACCCTACTCCAGCAAATATGTTTAAGACTAAAGGAACAGTTAGCGTAAGAGACGAAGTAAAGTAAGGCATGAATATGCCATAATACTTGAATATGAATTCGTTTGTAATTTGAGTAGGAAGGACTTCTTTGACAAACTGCGATATATTGTCTATACCATATGTGAATGAAAAATTGAGGTTGACAAAGTAATCAAAATTAAAAACCGAAGTACTACCGAAAAATCTGACCCTAAAATACCAAAACCACTCATCTGGAAATGAAAACAGTAGTTGAACATTCACAGAAAACCAATCTGAAACCTTTATGCCATCGGATGCACCGAAAATGAAAATATCTCTATCCAAAAGTATATCTCCCTCGGATAGAAGTTCCCCCAACTCAAGTGAAAAATAACTACTACTTTGAGGAGTAAAACCAAAACCAAACTGTAAAGCGGCAAATAATAGTATAAATCCTACTAGAACTTTCATAATCCTATATTCCAAATTATCTATCTTTATCATCATACATATCAAACTATACAAAAAATTAAATCAATAAAGGCTAAAATTTACAACTAGGTTGAAACTTCTTTATTCCCATGCATTCTCCTAAAAGCTTTAAACTTATTCAATTTGGTAAGTCTCTTCTTGTTTTTGAACCCTATCAGTCCGCAATTCCGCAATCAGTAGGGTAAGAGTTTTAGAATTAATATTCAACGGATAACGATTATTAAGGAATTATGTATTTTAGGTATTTCTTCTTTGAGACTTTTATATTCCCATTCCTAATAACTATTTCTTTTGGAAGTTTGCGTAGGTTATAGTGTGAAGCCATAGCATATCCGTAAGCTCCAGCATCAAAGATACCAATTATATCTCCATACCTAGCCTTCTTAAGGAGTCTTGGAACTATTCCATTATCATCTCTTGTGAATATATCTCCACTTTCACAGACATTCCCCGCAACAACAACCTCTTCTCCCTCTCCATCAAGGTTAGATAAGTTTATTATCTCGTGATAACTACCATACATAACAGGTCTCACAAGGTGGTTAAAACCTGTATCTACTATCACAAATTTATACAATGGTGTCTCTTTTATCTCAACAACTCTGGTAAGTAAAACTCCACTTTCCGCAACCAAATACCTACCTGGTTCTAGGAACAACTTAACATCTCTCTTCTCTCTACTTGAGAAATCCTCCATCATTTCTGTTATTCTGATACCGAAACTCTTTACATCAAACTCCTTCTGGTCAGGTCTGTAAGGAATACCGATACCTCCACCAATGTCTATGAATTCTATGTCCTCAAACATCAGCGAAATATCAAGTGCCTTCTTTATCGCTTCGGTATAAACCGAGTAATCCAAAGCACCTGAACCTATGTGAAAATGTATGCCTATTATCTTGAGATCGTATTTCTTTGAAATTTCTTTTACTCTTTCAAGGTATGTCTCGTATATTCCAAACTTACTTTGAGGACCTCCTGTTATGACATGGTCATGATGTCCTGCTCCGTAGTCTGGATTTATTCTTATGCTTATCCTAGCACCCTGATATTTACTACCTATCCTTTCTAATAGGTCTATTGAACCTACATTTGGAGTTATACCTTTCCTAAAACAAAATTCCAAATCTTCATTTGATATCCCTATTCCTGTAAAAAGAATATCCTCTTTTTTGAAACCTACATCCAAAGCATATTCAATCTCGCCTATAGAGATAGCATCAATTCCACCACCAAGTTGCCTTATAGTCTTTAGAATATCGTAGTTAAAGTTAGATTTCATCGCAAAGAGTATCCTTTTATTCTTGTATGGGATGTTGTGGTAGAGATTACTAAAATTTTCCACTACTTTGTTGAGATTGTAAAGATATATAGGTGTCTCAAACTTTCTGGCTATACCAACAAGGTCTATACCGATGAAGTTATTTAACTTTTTCGTATTCATTTTCGTTATATTGAAAGTATCCTAATCAGATTATACACATCCATATCAATATCTTTTTTCTTCTCAAATGCTTCTTCAAGAGGTATTGAGACAAGACTATCCGAAACTATTCCAACCATTTTATCATTTTCACCTTTCATAAGTAACTCAACTGCGTATGCGCCCATCCTTGAAGCATACAGTCTATCCAATGCTGTTGGAGATCCACCTCTCTGAAGATGCCCTAGAATAGTTACCCTAGTTTCATAACCCGTCTTATCTTCAACGTATTCAGCAAAATGCATTATATCCATTGACATCTTAACTCCTTCCGAAACGATGATTATACTACTCACTTTACCCCTTCTTCTACCTTGTAGAATTCTCTCAACCGTATCCTCAACGCTAACTTGAACCTCTGGTATCAAAACCTCTTCTGCCCCGGAAACAAGCCCTACTGCATTTGCGATATAACCTGCATTCCTACCCATAACCTCAACTATGAAAAGTCTCTCATGAGAGGTAGCAGTATCTCTTATCTTATCTACTGCTTCCATAGCAACATTTATTGCCGTATCATAGCCTATTGTGTAGTCCGTGCCCTTTATGTCGTTATCAATTGTTCCCGGAACTCCTATAACCCTGATACCAAAGTCTTTGTATAGGTCATGTGCTCCTCTAAAAGATCCGTCACCACCGATCACAACGAGTGCATCAATACCATACTTTTCAAGGTTCTCAACAGCCTTTTTCCTAACTTCATAGTTCTTAAACTCTGGCAATCTCGCCGTATATAGTATCGTTCCACCTCTGTTTATTATTCCTCCAACAGATGATTCATTCATCTCAAATATTTCACCATTCACCAGCCCCTTGTAGCCTCTGTATATACCATATACTTTGATACCATTATAGATTGCATACCTGACAACTGCTCTTATACAAGGGTTCATACCAGCAGAATCACCACCGCTAGTTAAAACACCAATACTCTTAATAGGTTTGGAAATAGACATCATTACCCCCACTTTGTTTTTAGATATTATAACGATGAGTTAAAGTACCTTTAAAGTTATATAATCCAGAACATATCAAATGAATCCTAATACCTATTTAGCAAGTAGGTAAGGCTCTAGGCTCTTCACCTACTCGTCACCCTAATAGTTATATGGCATCGTTAATTCCGAAACTTCAACACACCATAGATTTTAATTGCTCTCTAATAATATTTACTCATCCCCTACAAAGAGGTAGAATAAAATGCTTATAGTTGTCAATTTTAGATTTTACCGATATCGTATATACAAACTTGTTAAGGACTAAAATTCTTTGATTATAATTTTGACAAGGAGGAAGAAGTGGGACTGAAGGTAATAATACCAGTAGCAGGTAAAGGCACAAGGTTAAGACCTCATACTTTACTTATCCCGAAAACACTCATAAACGTCGCAGACAGGAAGATCATTGACTACATAATGGATATGGTAAAAGATGTAAACGTTGAAGAGTTCATATTCGTAATAGGATACCTAGGAGACCAAATAGAAGAATATATAAGAAAAACATACAAGAAAGAAAACAAAACCTTCGTAGTCCAGGATAATCCTAAAGGACTCGCACATGCTATAAGTTTGACAAAAGAATTCGTATCCCCAAATGATGAAGTTTTGATAATTCTAGGAGACCTTATATTCTTCGCAAATGTCAAGAAAGTTATAAGTGAAACACCTAAAGGTGAACATAGCATAGGTGTTGTGAATGTAGAAGACCCTCACAGGTATGGAGTTGTTGTGTTGGAAAGGAATGGGAAATATATAAAAGAGATGGTTGAAAAACCTTCAAAACCAATCTCAAATCTTGCTATATCCGGAATATACTACTTCACTCTTGCACAACCACTCTTTGAGTCTATTGACTACATCATAAACAACGATATAAAGACAAAAAACGAATATCAACTCACCGATGCTATGATGGATATGATAAAGAGAGGACAAAAAATAAGTATATTTGAAACATCGGAGATATACGATTGCGGCAGTAAAGAGAAACTCATAGAAGCAAATACCAAACTGCTTATTAAATTTCATAACGAAGGGGATATTGGTATAAATGTTAAAAACTCTGTTGTGATACCTCCAGTATATATTAGCCCTAACGCTCTGGTTGAAGACTCAGTAATAGGACCTTATGTCTCCATTCATGAAGGCGCTTTAGTAAAAAATTCTATTATCAAGGAGAGTATCGTTGAGGAGAGAGCAAAGGTTGAAGGAATGGTAATAGAGAAAAGTCTAATAGGTCAAGACAGTATCGTTGAGGAGAGCTTTAGAGAACTAAACATAGGTCCTCATTCAGAATACAAGAAGAAAGGGTTTTAGGTAATGGGCAAGATAAGGATACTTGACGAAGATACAGTATCTAAAATATCTGCTGGAGAGGTTATTGATGGTCCTTACTCGGTTGTCAGAGAACTAATTGATAACTCTATAGACGCAGGTAGCACAAGAATTATTATCAACATTACTGAAGGTGGGAAAAAACTCATTGAGGTCATTGACGATGGTGAGGGGATGGATAAGGAAGACCTTGAAAGGTGTTATTTGAGACACTCAACAAGCAAGATAAGAAGTTTTGAAGACCTATATAACATCACAACGATGGGCTTCAGAGGAGAGGCTTTGGGAAGTATCGCAGAAGTATCGGAGATTGAGATAGTCTCAAAAAGAAGAGAAGAAGTTGAAGGATATAAACTACTCGTAAAAGGTGGAAAGTATGAGAATATTACACCACAACCATCACAGGATGGAACTACCGTAAGAGTTAGAAACCTATTCTTCAACTTACCACCGAGAAGAAATTTCCTAAAAAGCGAAACGGTAGAGTTTAGAAACGTGCTAGATGTCGTAATAAAAAAGGCTATCCCTTTCCCAAACATCCATTTTGAGTTGTATCATAACTACAAGAAAGAAATAATACTACCAAGAGTTGAAACACTATACGAAAGAATTATATCCGCATACCCGGAAGTAAAAGGTTTGAATAATCTTAACAAAAATATTGAAGAGATAAGTATTAACGTTTTCTTTTCAAAGCCTTCCATTAACAGACCCACTAGAAACTTACAACAATTGTATGTAAATGGTAGGTTTGTTGAATCAAAAACATTCCTAACTGCAGTATCAAACGCATACTCAAACCTAGTCCCAAAAGGCAGTTTTCCAATAGTATTCTGTTTTCTGGAGATATCACCATCTCTTGTTGATGTTAATATACACCCAGCAAAGAAAGAAGTTAAGTTTAGAAACGAAGGAAAGGTTTTTCATGTTATAACTCACACACTTATGGAAGGACTGTCTCAATTTAGTCAAGTTCTAAGCATTGATGAGACTGATTTTAGATTTAGCGATGCTGAAAAGAGAATAAAAGCATCACTTGAGGAATTCCTAACATCAAGCAAAAGACTATCCACAGAAGATACCAACCTCAAACCTAAAGAAGACAGTATCTCTAGACAACCTACATTACCCCAAGATTTCAGTAGAACCTATAGAAGCGAAAATAAAACAGGGACTCCAAAGTCGTCAGAAGATAGGCTTAAACACTTTGAAGAGGTTCGTAGAAACATACCTACTAGTAGTAGCAACGTAGAATCAAACATTGAGTTAGATGTAAGATTTGTTGGGACAGTCTTTGAGACTTACCTTATATTTGAGGATACCAAGAACGATAGACTTGTGTTGATTGACCAACACGCATTACACGAGAAACTCATATACTCAAGATTGTATAGAGAAATAACAGAGAAAAATAATGTCTCAAGTCAAAAACTCATAACACCAACAGAAATAGAAATCTCAAACGATTGCTTACAAATAATCTATGAAATCAAAGATGTCTTGAGAAGACTTGGTTTTGATTTTGAAACTGATGAAAGGAAGGTAATCATACTATCAGTTCCAAACTTCTTTGGAGTTGAAATTGATCCTGTATCAAGCATAGTTGAGATATGTGAGAAAGCAAAAGAGGGAATGGAAATAAACCTTGAGACTATTCTGGAAACCATAGCAAGTATCTCCTGTAAGAAAGCAATCAAATCTGGAGATGTAATAACTCCTTTGGAAGCATACAAACTATACAGCGATTCTAAGAAAGAAGAAGGTTCTTATACCTGTCCTCACGGAAGACCTACAACGATTTATATAGATAGAAAAAATTTAGAAAGTATCTTTTTAAGAAGAGCCTAGTAAAATAAATTTATTTACCTTTACTCACACCGTATCCAAATATCGCAAAGTCATATTTTACAGGGTCGTTGAAGTCAAACTCTTTGAGTTTGTTTGTTATCTCTTCTGCCGTTGTCCAATCATCTTGCGTTCTACTAGTAAGTCCGAGTTCCCTTGATATTTTTGAGACATGGAAATCAAGAGGTATAACTAATTTTGATGTAGGTATTATATCATTCCAAAGACCAGTATCAACCTGATCCTTTCTAACCATCCATCTAAGAAACATATTCATCCTTTTACAAGCACTTCCCCTTCTCGGGTTTGGAACCAGAGACAGAACATCTTGAGGTATCTCTGAATTCCAACTAAAAAGTTCTTCAACTACATCAGCCAGTGTATCCTTAATATTATCCTTTGACTTGTTTCTTTCATACATCTCACCAAATACATTCTTAAGACTATTCCACTTTCCAAGGACGAGTTTAAGTGAGTAAAATATGTAAGCAAGTTGAGTTCCAGTTATATTCCTGTATGCGAAGTAGTTAAAACTCGCTAGTTCTTCTGACACATTTGACAGGTCAAACTTTAGGATATAATCCCTTAACTCACCTCTCATTATCTTAAAAAGTAATTCATTTGTTTTTGATATTATATTCACTCTTCTACCTTGAGCCATTATTGAAGCGATGAAACCTGCTAATTCCCTTTCAACATCATCACTAAACTTATATACAAACTGGATTGGATCAGTGTTTATGAAACTAGGAACGCAATACTTGTAGTAGAGTCTATCAAGATTTTCTTTTAGACTGTTCTGACTATCTAACCCTGAAGAACCAAAAAGGCTTTGCTGTTCCATTCAAAAACTTTACTAATACAGGAGTATAATTTTCAAATTCTATAGGTAGTCTTCAATAAACCCCAACCTTTCGTTTAGGTGATGTATAACGTCTTATATTTTGATTATTCACCACCTTTTATACAGTGATTGTCAGTTTCAAAATTTTGATTCATACTATTTGTTCTTTAAGAAGAGTATTTACCTAGTTTGTAAGGAGATTACAAGGAAAATAAGAAAGCAAGCTGAACCGTGGATTTCAGACTTTAATAGGGAATACAGAGTTTATTGATAAGTAGCCCTTGAATTGAATATACTTCTAAAAAAGTTATGAGTATAGGTAAAGTTTTGAGGATACTATTGACAGTTTTTGCACTTCTTACATTTGAGGAGTTGTGTATGGCTGATAAGATTTCAATAGTCATAGAGAATATAAACAAAAACAGGATAGACTTTGAACTTACAAATGGTCTTAAGGTAGTGCTTTTCAACGTAAATGATGCAAAAACCATCAATACTACTATCGGGTTTAATGCAGGGAGTTTATATGAGAATAAACCCGGTCTAGCATACCTAACCGCTCAATCACTCGTTTTTAAGAACAAGAAATATAAAATGCTAGAGATACCACAGATCATAGAGTCTCTAGGTGGAAGTATAACTACTTCCGCAGGACACGACATTTCAACGATAACTGTAAAGGCTCTGTATGAAGACACTGAAACAGTTCTACTAAAAGTTTTAGACATTCTGAACGGATTTGAAGTAGATAACGAAGTTCTAAACATACTCAAGCCAAACATTATTTCAGAGATAAAAGTTAAAGACGATGACGCCTGGGACTTCACAAGAAAAACATTCTTGAAAGAGATTTATGGAGACCATCCTTATGGAAGAGAACCTGAAGGAGATGAGAGAGGAATCCTTAGTATAACTCCTGATGACATAATGACCTTCTTTAGAAACCTTTACACACCAGATAATGCAGTTTTAGTCGTAGTCGGAAAGATGAATACTAACAACCTTAAAAAGTTTATTGAAGAGCATTTCTCAAAATGGACAGGCAAGAAAAAACCAATGTCCGCCCCGGAAATTAGAACTAAAAAAGACAAAAAAGAAGTTAGAATAAACAAAAACTTAAAGCAATCTACGATAAGGTTAGGACATTTATCTACAAACATAAAGGATAAAAACTCTATGGAGTTAAAAATATTGAACTTCATTCTCGGTGGAGGAGGTTTCGGCTCTAGACTGATGGAGAGGATAAGGGAAAAGGAAGGGCTTGCTTACGGGGTTTTTAGCAACTTCTACATAGAAAGGACACTTAATGGATACTTCTTCGTAGGGACTCAAACCGAAAACAAGAATGTGAGTAGAACTATAGACATAATTACAAATGAGATAAAAAAGATAATAGAAGAAGGCATCACGGACAAGGAGCTTGAGGATACGAAGAACTTCTCAAAAGGTTCTCTACTTCTTGGAATGGAAAGTTTCTCAACTATAGCATCATTTTTAGTCTCAGAGAAGATGTTTGGACTAGATAAAAACTACTTCATTAAAGATATACAAAAAATTTCCGTAATAAAAAAGGAGGATATTCAGCGAGTTGCTAGAGAATATATTGATATTAACAATCTCACGATAGTGATAGTAGGGGGTGAATGATGGAAAAGAAAGAACTTCACCTAGAAATACCAGAGAACTACGATGTTACGCACTACTCTAACCTAGTTATAATATCGTTTAATGAGGACGAGTTTATCTTTGACTTCGCAAGGATGATGCCAGGAAACCGAAACCCTAGAATAGTATCAAGAGTTGTTATGAACCCGAGAAATGCAAAGAGGCTTGCAGGACTTCTATCCAACAATATAGTTGAGTATGAGAATAAGTTTGGAACAATAATATTACCGGAGTTTGGCAAAGATGCTCACTGAAGAGGTCTATTTACAAGATAAAGTAATATTCATAACTGGTGCTACTGGAACGATAGGGGGAGGCTTCCTTAGTTATCTAGTCCAGAATTTTTATGAAGTTGTCAAAGAAATAAGGATTCTTAGTAGAGACGAATACAAACTCTCAAAACTACTTGAAGAGTTCAGAGACTACAAAAAAATATCTCCTAAACTTGGTGACATAAGAGATCTGGAGGTTTTGAAAAGATACACAAGAGGAGTTGATGTATTGATACATTCTGCTGCATTAAAGAGAGTAGAATTTGGAGAGTATTACCCCTACGAACTTGTAAAAACTAACATTGAAGGAACAAAAAACATTGTAGATATTTGCATTGAGAACCGAGTTGAAAAAGCGATACTGGTAAGCACTGATAAAGCAGTTGAACCAACTAGCACCTATGGGGCAACAAAACTATGCTCTGAAAAGATATTCATATCTGCTAATCTTGATGAGAGGAATAACTTTGAAACACTTTTTTCAGTTGTGAGGTTTGGTAATGTTATAAATAGCAGAGGAAGTATCTTTGAGATAGTAAAGGAACGAAAAGCAAAAGGAGAACCTATTTACATAACAGACTTAAACATGACAAGATTTTGGATAACGATAGAAGAAGCATCAAGGTTTATTCTTAAGGTTCTAAATATCATGGTTGGAGGTGAAATATTCATTCCCAAAATGCAGTCAAGTAAGGTTATTGATGTTGTGAAAGTATTGTATCCAAAAGCAAGTATAGTTGAAACAACACCACGACCAGGTGAGAAAGTTTACGAAAAGCTTGTCTCCGAATACGAACAAAGGATCTGCTTTGAGGATGAAGACTACTTCGTAGTTTATCCTGACATCATAAATGATAGAAGACCTTTCCAGAATACATACATCAGAAACCTACATAAAGTACAGAACACTCAATCCTTCTCAAGCAAGGACTCTCTTTCCTTAGAAGGGCTAGATCCTTTTGAAAAAGCATAAAATAAAAAAGGGGCTTTGTAGCCCCTTGGAATAACTATCAACACCAAATTACTTCCTATTGAGTTCTTTGTTGCTGTTGTTGAGGTTGATCCGTTGATGCCGCTTTTCTCTTCTTCTCAAGTTCTATAAGCTCTACCTGATCTATTATTCTTCTCAACATTCTCTTAGTATACTCTATCTTTTGTTTTGAAAGTATCTGCCAATATTTTTCATCGTCAATGTCCAATTCTTCCTGAACAACTGCTCTATCAAAGGAGACTGAAACATCTTTGAAATAAACTACAAAGTCTCCACCAGACTCTTCCTGAGGCTTGTAAATCTTGAAGTAAGCGAACTCCTTGAATGGTAGAGGTCTTGGATATAATGGTAATCTTTGTAAAACTCTTTGATTAACTTGCTCTATATAGTTCGGATTCTCCCAAGCAAGTCTTCTCCAACCTTGGAAGAACAAAGGACCCATAAAGTACTCCTCTTCAACACCATCCTCATTCCTGAAGACCACAGACATAAGATGCTTGTAGTTTCTACCTGAGACCCATACTGATACTCTCTTGACTTGTAGCACATTCATAAGTATCCCATTCTTAACCTTTTCTTCATCCGTAAACTGCTGTTTTGAGAAGTCACCTTCAGGATCAACAGGTGAACCATCAAGATAGTATGGTGTGAATCTAAAAGGTGGAATTATTTTCGCATTGGACAGGAAAGGATTTTCTGAAAACCTTATTCTAATACCCATTACATTACCCCATCTTTTGCTATCTACCTTAAGAAGATACGAATTAACTATATTTGGGATAAACCTAGCAGATGATACTAATTCTACTTTCCAGTTCTCTATCTTCCATGACGCAGGGTCAAACCAAACATCCAGCAACTTCTGGGCATTCTCTTGGGAATAAAACCATTCTCTATATAAATCAACACCTTCTTGTTTATACTTATCAACCAAGTTTTGAAGGTTTTGCTTCTCTTTTGACAAGTACTCACCTATCTTCTGTTCGTAAGAACCAAAGTCAATCAGAGTTCGCTCTATCACTCCGAATACACTTCCAGCCGAGACTAGGAATAGCACAATCAAACCTATGACCTTCCTCATAAGATCCTCCTTTTGCTTTTAGGATTATCGGAAGTCGTTTTTTGTTAGTTTAAAGACTTCCAATATCTCATAAAAGCCAGTTATATATTAAATCTAAGAAAAATCTTTTTCAATAAAAAACCAACTCAACAACGAATTCTAAATCTCTACAAAAGACTGTAAGTGAAAGAAGAACTACTCCTAATTATGAACCTTAGCCTTATCGGTTCAAAAGCCAAAACTTGCCACAATATCCCCAGAAGTAATACAATTGGTGTAGAAAACATATCTTTAGGAGGACAGTATGTCAAACCACAATAATGGAGAAGAAAAGCGACGAGTAGGTATCGTGATAGGGACAAAAGATTCAACACCGTTTGAATTCTGGTTTCAGGTTGATGACGATGTTATTGTAAATGTTGATAATATTGTAAAGGTGATCAATCGTTTGAAAGATGGTGACAGAGAGGTAGAGATAACCTTCTATGGAGTAGTTTCAAACATACTTAAGGGCTTTGAAGGAGTTGATTTTCATAGTTGGAATAAAGAAACTCTATCGGGAATCATTCCTTACCAAACATACCAGATAGCACACGTAAGAATAACAAGGATAGAACCTGAAACATACCTTATTCCACCTGACCCGAAAAGTGAAGTCTTCATTGTCTTGGAGGAAGAAGATACAAAGAAAGCAATCAACATAGATAAAAAGGAAGAACTTCTACCTGCAGGCATATTAAGTAACGGCAAGCCTGCTTACATCAATTGGGATTTTATCAATGGTCGCAAGGGAGCACACATATCAATATCAGGAATATCCGGTGTCGCAACAAAAACCTCATATGCTCTATTCTTAATACACTCTATGCTATATTCTAACAAACTCAAAACTGCTGAGAGAGATAATATTAAAGTAGTAATCTTCAGTGTCAAAGGAGAAGATCTACTACACCTAGACAAACCTAATACCCGCATTAGTAATGAAGATAAGAAGTTATACGAAATGATGTGGATTCCTCCAAAGCCATTTAGAAGAGAAGATATTGAATTCTGGACACCACCTGATCCGAGCAATCCAAAAAAACCACTGACTCACGAAAGATCAGATGCTGACACCAAAATATACAGTTGGTCTATCAAAGATCTCTTTAGGGAAGGTTTAGTGGAATATATGTTTGACCAAGATGACAGACAGGATGACAACTTCTCCTACGCTCTAAACTCCTTCACTAGGAAAATCAAAGATATGATAGAAGAATCACCCGAGGATGTAATAGAAATCCGCGATAAACAAGGCAAACCTATCGCTACTATAACTTCCCTCTACTCTAACGAAAACGAAACTAACGGCAGATCCAACTCAAGGATACGAAAGATGTCATTGTCAAAATTTCTAGAGATGGTTTCGGTAGAAGGAGATTATGAGAATATCAGAAGATACATCTTTGGTAGTTCTACTTCACAAACTGTACTGAAATTCGCAAGAAAGTTTTCTGAATGTGCTAAAAGTATATCGTTTATGGTAGGAAATAGAACAAGAGAAATAAGTTTTGAAAAGAAAGTCAATGTTATAAGCATACCTGACAAATTTTTATCACCGATAGCACAGAGGTTCGTTGTCGGAAGTATTCTATCAAATATCTACCAAAGAGTATCTAGCACTTCAAGCAATAATCGCAATTATCAACTATCTGGTTCCAAAATATTTATAATGCTTGATGAACTTAACAAATACGCACCAGCGTATGGATTTAGCCCTATAAAGAACATCCTACTTGACATTTCGGAGAGAGGTAGAAGCCTAGGTATAATACTCATTGGAGCACAGCAAATGAGTAGCGAGGTAGAACCAAGAATTATATCAAACTCAAGTATTAGAGTAAACGGTAGGCTTGATGCAAGGGAAGTTGAGCACAGCCTATACAGTTACCTGCCAAAAGAATTTAAGGAAAAATCAAAGAAGATAAGAAGCGGAACAATGATACTCTTCCAACCTGATGTTGAAGTTCCTCTCGTCATAACATTCCCACACCCACCCTACGCTACTAGAAAAGAGGAAGCAAAGTCCGAAAAGGAGAAACTAGTTAAGATTGACAGGGAACTTATCTAGGATGACAAAGACAGACCTGAGAAGAAAACTTCTAGCCAGAAGAGATAGTTTGTCTTTTGAGAAACGAGTTGAGTATTCAATCGCTATTGTAGATAAACTCATTTCAACTGATGAGTGGCACAGTTCAAACTCTGTGATGGTTTATCTATCCATAAACTCCGAAGTTATGACTCTACCACTACTCACCAAAGTTATTGAATTTCACAAAAGGCTTCTGATACCGAAAGTATCTAATGGGAATATAATACCTATTGAAGTAGTGAAAAAGTTCAGAGTTGCTAGTGGCTTCAAAAACATACTGGAACCTTCAGACGGAGTTGAGTACAAAGACGATATTGACTTGGTCATAGTTCCTGTTGTTGGCTTCAATGAAAAATGCTTCAGAATAGGATATGGCGGTGGATATTACGATAGATTCCTAAAAAAAGGAAGGATAAAATACAAGATTGGTATCGCTTATGAATGTCAGAAAATTGATAATGACTTCTCAGAGGAACACGATGTGAAACTTGATGTAGTCATAACAGAAATAGGTTTCTATAAGTGCTATTAGTTAGATATTAGTCTTATCAAGGCTTTCACTCCGTAAACTATGACGAAAAAGATTATTCCTCCTAGAACCAAGAACTTTGTAAGTCTATCCATAGCAGTGGATGAAAATATAATAATCAAAGTTCTCTAAAATCAACATTTTTATGCACAGAGTCAATAAAGTCTAAAATTTTTTGAGAGATGATCAATAAATTCCACTTAGATAAGTAGTCAAGATTTTAGACTCTTTGCTTACTCACTTCCTATAGGTTCTATGTAATGTCGTTAGTTGTGAAAATCAGCTTCATACTAGAACTTTTAGTTATTAGGAAGAATATTTACTCATACCTAGTGGAGACCGTGAAGAAAAGAAAGAACTTTACTCTGGCTGTGAATTTTAGACTCTATTGCGCTAGGTTTAGGTAATTACCATATTAGCATTCGTATTATTTAAAATTATTTGGTATAATTCATCTATGAGAGCATCACTTGTTGCGATAGGAACAGAAATAACGAAAGGATACATACTTGACTCAAACTCAAACTATCTTTCAAGGGAACTTGGGATAATTGGGGTTGATGTTAGATACATCATTGGAGTGGGGGACAACAAAAGAGAAATAATTAGAGCATTGGAGTTTGCTTATAGCGACTCCGACCTTGTGATAACAACAGGCGGTCTAGGTCCTACTGCAGATGACATGACTAGAGAATGCGTTGGAGAGATTTTGAATGTTGAATTTATCCTCTCTGAAAGCATACTTGAGAAGATAAGAGAGAAGTTCCGCAAATACAACAACGGCGAGATGCCTGAGATAAATGTAAGACAAGCATACATTCCAAAAGGGGGGATTATCATTGAGAATGAGGTAGGCTCTGCACCAGGATACATCATAAAAAAGGATAACAAATTTCTAATTTCACTTCCAGGTGTTCCTCAAGAGATGAAAACTATGTTCAAAAACTACCTAAGGGACTACATCTCAAGAAATATACTCAAGAGAACCAAGAAAGAGTTTTTTGTCAAAGTTATGGGCATACCTGAATCAAAGGTTGATGAGATAGTTTCTACTATGAGAGATGTTGAGTATAACACAATAGCCGATTATGGAGTTGTTGATGTGATATTCTATTTTGACACGCAAGAATACGAAAATCAAAAGCAACGCATAATAAAGTTCTTCAACAATAATAACTCAAGCCTAAAAGATGCTATTTTCTTTTTCAATGATGAACCTGATGATATACCATCCTTAGTCAAACAAGAATTCTTGAAAAGAAGATTGACTCTCTCCACTGCCGAATCAATGACAGGAGGATACCTATCTCAAATCTTAACATCAGTTCCAGGAGCAACCGAATATTTCATAGGAGGTGTAGTTTCATATTCAGACTCATCAAAGGTAGGAGTGCTAAAAGTAAAAGAAGACACTATCAGAAAATACTATGCAACTAGTTTAGAAACAACTATTGAGATGGCAAGAAACTCTCTTGAAATATTCGGAAGCGATATTTCAATAGCTATAACTGGCATAGCGGGACCTAGCACAGACCTCTCAAAAAAGGAAATAGGGACTGTATATATAGTCTCAATGGATAGAGATGGTAAGTATCTGACAAAAGAGTTAAAACTCTTCGGCAACAGAGAGAAAATAAGAAGCTCTGCCTCACTCAAAGCTATAGAATTAACAATCAAGTTGCTACAAACACGAGATAAACAATGAAAAAGATCTTTCTAAGTCTATCTCTAATATTCCTTGCAATGATAGTATCTATGTTTGTATATTCCTACATTCTCTTCTCGCTTACTTCATACAAAAATGTCTTTAACATTATAGTTATAAGTCTGACTATATTTGCCATGTTATTTCTACTCATAAGAAGATACATCAATGTCACTAGATCCAATAAGAAAAACTACAAGATCATCTTCAAACCTATTACAATACTACTAGGAATTGTCATCATTTCTTTTGTGATTCTCTACATACTACTAACCATTAGTATAATGCTATAGTTTCCTATAACTCTCAAGAGCCAGTCCTAAAACCGCTATCTGGTTCCACAAATAAAACCTTAAGATATTCTGATTAAAAGATAGTGTAAATAATTCTATCAACAACCCTGACAACAAGGAAAAAACAATTACAGACTTAAAAACCTCATCTCCCTTCATCAACATAAAAGAAGTTTTTAAACTATCATAGGTTAACTTCAAAACGAAAGCAACAAATATTAAAAAGCCTATAATTCCAAGCCCTGCTAGTATCTCCGCATATATGCTCATACCCTCAAACATCTTAACATCAGGATTACTTTTTGGATCAACACCACTTTTCACCGCCTTATGAGGAGCAATTCCACCCAGACTAGTTCCTATAATTGGATTTTCCAATGCTACTCTCATAGTCTTCATAAATTCCTCAATTCTAGGTCCAAAGGATGTTTCCTCTTTTGATTCAAGTATTTGTTTTGTTTTCTTAGTAATTGTTATATCAGTAGTAGTAGAACTAAATATTTTAGGAATATGATTCATAGTAACGTAGATCAACAAAATACTAACCAGGGAAGATAAGAAAACATTGGCAGATCCAAACATAATAGTCTTTAGGTTACTCTTAATCTTTCTAAACACAATCATAGATGCAATAAGAAATATCAAACATAGACCTACCAACANCCAAATCACTATAAACATCTTTGAGGTTGATATTATTGTTGCGGAGATAATTATACCTGCTGGTATGTAGTAAAGATACTTATGTCTGTCAGTCTTATCTGAAAGTAGAGATAACATTATCACTAAAGGTAGGCTAGCAGATAGATATGTAGCAAAATAAGAAGGTTCATAGGTAAATCCATTCATTCTACCAGGTTGCGTAGCAAAAAGAATGTAACCAAAACCGTAAAACGATACCTGCTGAACTATTCCAAATAGAGCATGAAATACGAAAGACAAGATATATACCCTAACTACTATCTCAGGGTTCAAAAACTTCCTAACACTGACAGACGACATAACAAAAATCACTAATAACCACAACCACAAACTATACAAAATACCCCTTATGACCAAAATAGAATTAAATACAAATAGGGTGTTAAGCGTAGAAATAACCAAAAGAAGTATGATCCATAATGGTAGTATAACCCTCTCTCTATTCCTCAAAACTACGAATATACTCATCATTACAAACAATATGATGAATAAACCAACTAGCCTAAAATTGAAACCTAGAATACTGAAATTCATCAATATGTCAAATGGAGATAGAACGAATATCATAAACAGCAAAAAGTACAAAATGCTTCTTACTGTATTCATAGAAACAAACTCAAAAACCCACTCTAAATAATATGAAACCAATATTTCTGTTTTCAAAATACCCAATATTCACAATTTGAAGTTTAACTTTCTGAACTTTGTCTTTCCCACTAGTCCATGAGGTGTTTTCAGTAGACTTTGTAATATAATCTTTCTATGTACAGAACTTGATCTTCTAATACCTTCAAAAATTCGTCTTCGGAATACTCTCTCAACAATATTTCTTGTAATCCTATCTCAAGAAGGTCTTTCAGAAACTCATTCCTACCAAGCTCATCTACAACTCCATAAATACCACTCTTGTGAAAAATATCCATAACTCTTCTTATGACCATATGTATATACTCAACAACTTCTTTGGCATTAATATTACTATCCAAACTTATCAAGTCTCCCTTCAGTTTCTCAATCTCTTCCCTTCTTGAGATGCTACCTTGAAAGATATCTTCCGTAGTTTCATCACTGATTAGAAGACCTTCTCTTGACAGATTGACTAACCTTATCTTGTTTGTTTGAATATATTTCTCAATCCATTCCTTAAATGTTATCATTCTAGGGTCTGTAAAGACATTCCTACCTTCCTTTGAAACTCTCTCTAGAAGTGGATACCTTGAGAGTATCTTCCATTGATCATACGGAGAGAAGATATCTGAAGATAGAAAATGTGATAATTCGTAATAGTTCCCCTTTGAATAAACCTTTTTGTTTGGGAAACTAAAATCTGAACCTACAAGTATTATTCTATCTGCCCCTAGCCTGTTAGCAAAGTCAATAGCACTACAAATGACAGAACCTCCGACCATAATCTCTCCCTTACTAACATTAAATTCCCTAGCAATTGTCTGCCATACTTTCATCGGAGAGTCAAACGTAATTATGTTCTGATAGGGTATGAAATTGTATAACAAACTTGGATAGAGAGTATCTGCAACGAATATTGTCTTATCATAACTTTTGTTGAGTATGGTGTATATAAAGTTTCTAACTTGAGGGTCAACAGTTATAACAAAATCAGCGATAATATGGTTTGAAACAAGATAGCTCCAAACCGTATCAACAGAGATAACAACTGACCTAGAATACAATTCTTTGAGTAGTTGTATATTATCATCAAGCGAAGGTCCTGCTCCTACTACAACCACATCCATTCCACTAAATACACCAAAAACACTGCTTACAGGCTTTGAGTTCAAAGCGTAAGGAAATGAGGTTATAAAATTCTTAAGCCAAACCTTGCCAAACCTTCTCAAAGTGTTCCTGTTTATTTCTAGGTTTCTAATAGCATCCTTAATACTCTTCTCCCATCTAGGTATGAAATCAAAGATTATTCTATACTGCGGATGTATGTAATAGTTAAAATACGAAAGATTGGATAATATTTCCTTAAATTCTTCTTCCGTCCTTACTAAAAGTTTCCTAATGTTTGAGTTGTCAAGTAGTCTAGACAAGCGCCGATCACTCATAACAAGATTGAAAATCTTATCCGAAGGCTCTACTACAACAACTTCTTTATCGGGGTAAAGTCTAGATATTGAATATATAAGGTAAGGATTAGAGATACCTAGAAAGAGTAGTATATTATTGTCAATAGTTATACTCTTTGAGACCTTTTCGGCATCCTTGAAAGGAAAATATTTTGATGAGAGATAGAACTCATCATTACTAACCTTTACTTTCAGTATCGGATTGCCATCTTTCGCAATCTCTATTGAAACTTCCATAACTTCAAAGGATTCTAAATGAGGTCTAGTTTGTCTAACATCAACTCACAAGCAACTTAACAAAGTCTAAAACTCTACTAGGAATCTCCAAACAACCAGGAAAATAACATACAACAAAGTCCGAGAGAATAAAAATCTAGAATTGAGGACATCATCTATAACAAATTTTCGTGAATTCTAGACTTCACTATTCTAAACAGTCTCTATTTGACTAATAACTTTTGGTATCTTAAAACTTACCTTGTGCGTCTGTTTCTTGACTCGTATTGTATAAATTGCGGTGCTGAATTAGAGTATAGAAATATAAATATCGGTATATGTTCAAAATGTATTTCAAACATTTCAAAAATAAATATTCAAAATGCTTGCAGAAAGTGTGGATTACCAGATAGCAGGGATAACTGTTATTTCTGTCAAAACCATAAACTAATTGTGAAAAGAAACATATCACTATTCACCTATGAAGGGATAATAAGAGACCTAATATACGATATTAAATTTGACAACCAGAAGGATAAAGTTAGAACCTTGAATGCTATTACTGATGATGTAATGTTGGATGAGATTTTTGAAGATGAGATAGATCTGGTAGTTCCTGTTCCTACCTCTCTCAAATCTCTCCTAAAGAGAGGCTTTGACCTAGTAAAACTTGTTTTCAAACCTATAACAAAAAGTAATAGAAAACCCTTTCTAAACCTTCTAGGTAGGAAACTCCTTCACAAAGAACAGAAAAAACTCTCAAAAGAAGAAAGAGAAAAACTAGTTAGGGAACAGTTTTACATTAGGAAACTAACAAACTTAACCCACAAGAATGTGCTTATAGTAGATGATGTTTTCACAACAGGTAGCACGATAAATGCTTGTGCTAACTTGATAATGTCTTTAAAACCTAAGTCATTGTATTCTTTAACACTAGTAAGAGTTTTAGAATCGTGAAATTAGAAGATTAAGAATACTGTAAATTCAGGGAATTAGTGGAGATTGTAAAAGCAAAATCTATAAGCCTAAATCTTATCTTATATAAATCCAACTGCTATGAAAACTTTCTACAAAAGCCCTAGATTGAATAGTTCCAAAAACCGTTAGGAAGATTAGATCTAATTTTCAAAAACAGGTATCCATAATAAAAAATTTAGTCTCTGGAGGTGGGATATTATGATAAAAGTCTTGATTCACGGTTGTAGTGGAAGAATGGGAACAACGAATGTTAGAGTATTCAGTCAGGATAAAGACATTCAGATAGTCGGAGGAATCGTTGAGGAAGGAAACCCAACTATAGGAAAAGACATCGGTGAAGTTGCAGGCATTGGCAAAATAGGAGTCAGTATCTCATCAAGAATAGAAGACTATATATCCAATTGTGATGTAATAGTTGATTTTTCTACTCCTCTGGTTACCGACAATCTAATTGATAATGCTCTTAAATACAACAAGAAACTCGTAATAGGAACTACAGGATTATCAAACGAAACACTCAAGAAACTAAAATCAGCTTCAAAAGAGATTGCAATCGTCCAAAGTCCAAACTTTAGCGTTGGAGTTAATTTAATGGTAGAACTTGTTAGAAAAGCAACTATGGTATTGGGAGACGATTTTGACATTGAGATAATAGAAATACACCACAACAAGAAAAAGGATGCTCCTTCAGGAACGGCTTTAAAGTTACTAGAGGCTATCAGAGAAGTCAGACCCGAATACGAAGTGGTCTTCGGAAGAGAAGGAATAGTTGATGAAAGGAAGAAGAAGGAGATAGGTATATTCGCAGTGAGAGGCGGTGATGTAGTTGGAGAGCATAATGTTATGTTTTTAGGTTATGGCGAGAGGATTGAGATAATTCACAAGGCAACCTCAAGAGAGACCTTTTCAAAAGGAGCACTAAGAGCAACAAAGTTCGTCTATACCAAACAGAATGGACTATACTCAATGAAGGATGTTTTAGGTATTTAAGACATCTAACTTAAGAAGTATTACCAGACTTTACTAGACAACCAGAATGGAGTAATACCTACGACTTTCAAAACCATTACTTTTTGCGATTTTATCTAGCCCTTACTTCATAGGAAGTTAAATCTCTACTAATTTACACTAAACCCGACACTGAATCTGTGTTAAGTTTCAATATTTTAGCACTTTACCTCATACCTAGAAGTTCCTTCGCATACTTCAAGCCCGCTTCGTTTTGATTACCTGACATTCTTGCTATTTCATAAACTCTGTCTTCCTGTTTGAGTTTGCTCACCATAACCTTGGTTGAATTGTCCTGAATTAACTTCTCAACCTTGAAGTGAGTAGTAGCCTTTGAAGCAACCTGAGGTAGGTGAGTTATTACAATAATCTGCGTCTTCTTAGATATACTCTTTATTATCTCACCAACTATATTAGCAGTATTACCCCCTATCCCGACATCTATCTCATCAAATACCATCATATCAACTTCCGAAACATCAGCAAGGACACTCTTTATCGCAAGCATTATTCTAGATATTTCACCCCCAGAAGCAACACTCCTAAGTGGTTTGACATCCTCTCCAGGATTGAGAGATATAAGAAATTCAACCCTATCAATACCCTTCTCATTCACATCAACTCTCGTATTATTTATCTCTATCAGCCCATTCTCATCCTTGTAATACTTAAAGTCTATCTTAAAGACAGACTTTTCCATTCCCATAAGATTTAGTTTCTCAACCACCTTATCCTCAAGTTCCCTTGCTTTCCTCATTCTCTTGTTAGACAGGTCTAAACACAACTTCTTAAGTTTATCTACATAACTTTCATACTCTTTCTTTAGTTTCTCAAACTCCTCATCGCTTGTTACCATCCTTGAATACTCATCCTCACACTCCTTCAGATACCGTAAAAGTTCCTCTGACGAGTTTTTGCTATACTTTCTCTTCAATGTTCTAATAACATCAAGACGTTGGTTTATATACTCAACCTCTTCTGGAGTTATGTTGAGTTTATCCCTAAATTCGCTTAACTCCGACACTACACCCCTAATCTCTGACATAATGTCTTCTAACCTATTTAGCACAGTATCAAACGAAGTATTGTGTCTAACTATACCCCTTAGGCTAACTATGGCTCTGTTCAGTGTTGAAATCGTAGATATTTCACCCTCATCCAAAGACTCCAATGCTTCACTCAAACCTTTAAGCAAACTTTCATAGTTAGTTATGTATTTAAACTTCTCTTCCAACTCTTGGTCTTCCCCCTCCTTTAGGTTTGCATTTTTAATCTCATCAATGACATACTTAAGAAAGTTCATTCTAGATTCTTTTTGTGATACAACCTCCTTAAGCTCATCCAATTTCTTCTTTATCTCCAGAGTTTTGTGGTATGTCTCCGAAAGTTCTTGAAGTTCTTTTGTAAAGTTTCCAAAAGCGTCAAGATAGTCAATATGAGTTTTGGGCTTGAGAAGACTCTGATGCTGGTGTTGTCCATGAAAGTCAACTAAAACATCGGAAAGTTCCTCAAGTTTTGATATCGTCTCTGTTCTACTATTTATCATAACTTTGCTTCTTCCTGATGTGTCATACTCTCGTCGCACTATTACAGTATCATCTTCTAGTTGAATACCTATCTGTTCAATTTTGCTTTTGATTCTACTATTTGTGATCCTAAAAACTGCCTCTACTGTCGTTCTATCTTTACCTGTCCGTATGATTGTTTGATCAGCCTTATCTCCTAGACAAAACCCAAGAGCATCAACAATGATAGACTTACCTACACCACTCTCACCTGTGAAAACATTAAAACCTTCGCCAAACTCAAGTTCTACTTCGTCTATGATAGCATAGTTTTTTATCCTTATACTCTCAAGCATAACCAGATTCTAAATATAACTTAAAAAGTAAAGCAAAGACAAAACTACTCATTAGGTATTTTATTTAATAGTGTGTTTTCAGAATTTCTAATTCTCTCCATAGTCTCTTCTAGACGATAGGAACGAATCTAAATCTTGGATACTTTGAAAACAAATTCTTGAGAACTTCCATTAAGTCTTTGAAACTCAGATACAAAGAACTCCTTGTATTCCCTATACCACTGACAAAACAATCAGTCTGTTGTGCTATATTATCCATTAATCTGATAATCATCTTTGAAAAACTTTACACTTAATGTGTCTTATGTTTCAACAAGCCAAGCTACCAAAGACTCTCCAAATCACTATCAACTTGAATTGAATTGTTGTAGTATATTATATTATTTTGAGTATTTTACAAATGGAGACAAATTTATGCTAGAA
Organism: Spirochaetota bacterium; assembly: GCA_025061835.1. Taxonomy (NCBI): domain Bacteria; kingdom Pseudomonadati; phylum Spirochaetota; species Spirochaetota bacterium. Next base: position 4,245 of record JANXAC010000003.1, on the reverse strand, counting down.
CTTATAAAAGATGAGGTAAGCAAAGTTGAGAGTGAGTTTTGCGAGATCAGGTATGAGGTTTTGAGTGGGACACAGATAGTCGTATCAGAGACAGGTGTAGAAGAAGTATCTTTCAGAGATAATTCTGGCGGTGCAGTTAGGTTGATTGAAAACGGAGGGCTTGCATTCTCATCATTTAACTCTATTGACAGACTAAGAGATATAATAAAGACAACAAGAACATCTGTAAAGACAATTAGTTCCAAATCAAACGTTCGTCTCTCAAGTTATCAACCAGTTGTTAATAATATTAAAACACAATACCAAATTGATCCTAGAACTATATCTCTTGATGACAAAGTAAGTCTTTGTAATAGTTATGCTTCAATCCTTAAAAGTAATCCAAAAGTGAGGAGTATAAGAGTTCGCTACCTTGACTACAATCTCAAAAAATATTATGTGAATTCCGAAGGTAGCGCTATAGAGATGGAGTTTAATTACATTGGAACTACACTTGTTGCTTATGCTGTTGATGGAAGTAATGTTCAAAGAGCAGTTGAATCTATTGCTAGGTATGGTGGATATGAGGTTGTAAATAACCTTGATACTCTAGCGGAGGAAGTCTCAAAGCGTGCTGTAGACTTGCTATACGCAGAACAAGTTGAAGGTGGAACTTATAATGTTATCATTGATCCAAGACTCGCTGGTGTCTTCGCTCACGAGGCTTTTGGACACCTCTCCGAAGCAGACCATGTTTATGGCAATAATAAACTGATGGAAGTTATGAAACTAGGAAGAAGGTTTGGTCCAGAATTTCTCAACATAATTGATGACGGCAATATACCAGAGTTCGTCGGATACACACCTTACGACGATGAAGGGATACCAGCACAAAGAACTTACCTTGTGAAGGATGGTGTTCTTAACGCGAGACTCCACTCTAGACTTACTTCAAAGATGATGAACGAACCACTCTCAGGTAACGCAAGAGCACTATCTTACGAATACCCCCCAATCGTTAGGATGACTAATACTTTTATTGATAATGGAGATACTCCCGTTGAAGAACTCTTTGAAAAGCTTGGTGATGGGCTTTACGTTATAGACTTCATAGGAGGACAGACAAACCTTGAGATGTTCACATTTTCTGCTGCTTATGGATATAAGGTAGAAAATGGTAAAAAGACAAAACTCATGAGAGATATTACTCTTACGGGGAATGTGTTTGAGACAATAAAGAACATATCTGCTATAGGTAATGACCTTAAATTACACAGCACTATGGGAGGTTGTGGCAAATCAAATCAATCACCACTACCTGTAAGCGATGGGGGACCTCATATACTAGTTAATAACATCCTCATCGGAGGTAGAACATAAATGAATGATGAAATAACTAGAATAATTAAAGAAGAGAAACTACCTGTAAAGAAAGTAAATACCATTATTGGTATCAACACAGTTTTCAGAGGCAACTTCGTCGTAGAAGGACCACTCAGAATAGATGGGAATTACGAGGGGGATGTAAAATCAATGGATATGATAATAGTAGGATCAAGCGGCAAAGTTAAAGGCAATATATACGGTGAGGTTGTAGTAATAGGTGGTGGAGTTAAAGGAAATATATTTGCTATCAAAGAGATCATACTACTTAGCACTGCTAAAGTTATTGGAGACTTAACATCTCAGAAAATACTGATTGATGAAGGCGCAAGACTGAAAGGTAGGTTTAATAGAGTCTCATCCGATAAGGTGAGTAGTATTTTCTCATCCGAAGTCATACCTTACTTACAGGAGGAGAGAAACAACTGGAGCTGGTAGCCTAGTTTCTCCACGCTCTAAGATCTACTATTTTTGTCGTCAGTGTTAATGAGAGTATTATCCAAAACACAAAGAAAGCAATATCCTTTATATCAATTACTCCAGTTAAAAAGTTAGTGTAATGGTTAAGGAATGAAATTTCTGTAAGAATACTTGAGATAGTATCATCAGCAACTATTCCACTCAAGACATCAATAAACCAAAGTAGAAATAGAAGAGCAAAACCTATTATACCAGAAACCATTTGATTCTGAGACATTGATGATGCTAGAAGACCTATTGACAAAAACGCACTCATAGTGAGTGTGAAACCTATATACCCAGAGACGATCGTTCCAATATCAGGCTTACCATACACTAGCATTATCACTACATACATCAATGTAAGAAGCAGACCACTTAAAAAAATTACCAAACTAGCGAGATATTTTCCTATCACAATCTGATAAGTCTTAAGCGGCGATGTTCTAAGAAGTTCGTAAGTTCCAACTTTTTTTTCTTCAGACAATAGTCTCATAGTAAGAAGTGGTGATATTAGCATACCTGCGATTATCATATTACTCAAAACTCTACTCATATCGGATATTCTTGTATAAGATATATAGAAATGGAATAGATAGCCGGATATCGCTAGAAATCCTAGCATTGATATGTATGCAACGGGGGTTGTAAAATAAACTGTTAGCTCTTTTTTGAAAACATACCAGATCTTTTTCATATCAGACTATCTCTATTATCATTAGTGTATCACCTGACTTCACTACTTCTGCGTTGTTCTTCAGTATCTTAATCAATTTACCAGAAACTGTTGATTTTATTTCGTTCATTGCTTTCATAGCTTCTACGATACATAGTGTTTGACCAGCATTAATGTGCTCACCTTCTTTAACAAAAGGTTCAGCACCGGGAGAAGGAGAACGATATAAAGTTCCATTTATTGGGGACTTGACCTTATGGAACTTTGTTTCATCTGCGTAAGGGTCTTTCGTCTCGGACGACTTTACTTGTTTAGTCTGAGAAGTAGATACCGAAGTAGTAGAAGTAGATTGCTGAACAATCTGTGGCTGGTATTGAACAGGAAACATAAACTGAGGTGCTGTTGTAATATGCTTCCTACTTTTTGAAAACCTTATAAATGTATCTTGAGTTTCTATTACAAGTTCCTCAAGATTATTCTCCTTAAACATATTTGCAAGTTTTTCAAGTTCATCAACAGGTATTGAAGATGTCTTTTTCTCCATATCATTACCCCATAACCTTTCCAACAACAAAAATGATATATAATCCTCTCAAGAAAATTCAATTATAGACTACAGGGTTTTGAAACTTAACTTCACAGATGGAGGATGCTTAAAGAATGTATGTAATGCTTGTGAATACTTGTAATACTGTTGAGGCTGTTCAAAAGATTGCTTTATGTTCTTAGAGAATAGGCAGGAAGAAGAGTGTGTTTGTGAAAGTATATTAAAATAATATCTCTCGGGGGTCGGACATGATATTCTTCCTGGAGAGTATCAAACGAATATACAGCAAGATAGAAAGAATAATTGGCGAAGAATATTTCAAAGGCAGAGGCAGAAGAAAAAACACAAAGATGCTCCGATTGTCCTGATAGGTCTTCTTATGACACTGGGAAGACTCTCGTATAGGCAAGCAAAAGAAGTTGTGAAGATACATTTTGGGATAGACATTCATATCTCAAACATACACTACCGTTTGAGGAGTTTGGGTAAGTTGAGGGATATGATTAATGAGAAGATACTTGAGATGGGGATGAGATTTTTGAGGAAGGCTGGGGTGAGGAGGATAGTTATTGATGGGACAGATGTTGGGTATAACACACCTATCACGATGAGGGTGTTTGGGGGGATGGGACTAGGAAGGTCAAGGGACACATCAAGGTTGTTGTGATAGTGGGGATTAGCAAGAGGGGGAAGGCAAGAGTTGTTGGATGTTTGACAGGGGCAGCATACTCTGATGATAGGGGGATGGTTCTGGATAATAGGGATTTTGTTGAGAAGGTATTGAAGGAGAGTGGGAGTAGGTGGGTGTATGGGGATAGTCTGTATGGGACGAGTGTTGAGTTGATAGAGTTTGTGATGGGGTATGGGAAGATAGTATGTCCAGTTGAAGATGGGATACATAATAAGGTAAAATATCCTTTGAGGAGGGAGTGTGAGAGGGGGGTTGGAATTACGGGTATCAATACGATAGGAATAGGTATAAAGTTGAGCAGATGATAAGTCATCTCAAGAGAAGAGGAGTGAGTTGGTTAGAAGTGAAGGATGTGAAAGTAGCTAGGAGTTTGGTGATGATAAGCACATTGGGATTTGTAATGTTTGAGCAGAATAAGGATAAAAAATTTTTCGTTTTTTGTCTTTGGTGTTTTTACAACACTTGCAGAGAGGTATTCATCAAAACAACAAGTATTTACAAGCATTACAT